>JANNGN010000487.1:0-4141 GCA_031403895.1 Rubrivivax sp.
GGCAACCCAACCACCGATGAGCAAGCTCTCTTTCAGCAACCTGAGAAAGGTGCTGTGCGCAAAGGCTGACAGCAGATCGGCGGCAATCAAGCACAGTGCCAGGAAGCCAACCCCGATCAGCAGGCTGGTGCGCCCCTCGAGCAGCAGGGTGCGCAGCTTGCGCCTGGCCAGCACCGACTTGTCTTCAAAGTGGTTGTAGATGGCATCGACGATCCGCAAAGTGGGAGCTTTCGGCGGCATTTTTTCAATGTGAACAATGATGCGAAAGTGGCACTCCTGCGGGAACTCCAGCGCCCAGCTTTCCAGAAATTCTTCAGCATTCGGATCGAGATCACGGTGATGAAAAGGCGTCGGATCCATTGAATTGAACAGTTCCGAAAGCTACACGTTGCGCAATTCGATTTGATGCACGGGGGAATGGCTTTTTTTCATTGGCGTGCCTGCTATGTCCTGCGGCAATCTCGATCAAGACGGTTGCAGCAAGGCAGACAGAGGGTCGCGCACTCAAGGGCCACTCCGACAGGCCTTTGCGCGGCTCATTCCAAGCCAGCCTAGCGCTTGGGCGCTACCCACAGCCTGGGCTTGCCCGGCCCCAGCTTGCCGTCGGCGCGCGCCGAGAGGTAGGCAAACAGATCGAGTACATGCGGGTTGACCTTGGGGTCCGCTTGCCACGCGGGCATGCTGATCTGGCCGCGCGCACGTCGATCGCGACGCATGATTTCTTCGATCATCGCTTCGCGCACAGCGGCGCGATCCTCGGCGTTCGCGTCGTTGGCCGGCAGCACGATGCGATAACTTGTCAGCACCTTGGCCGCAAACGCGCGCGGCGTGAGTGTCTTGATCCGCTCCACCAGGTTCGGCGCCAGGTCGGTTCCGACTGCGTCAACGCCATGACAGCCATAACAGGTCGTATGAAACAGCCGCCAACCCGTGTAGGTGCCACGGTCAACCTTGCCTTGGACGATGCGGTAGTCACCGGGTACGGGTTCAGCGTGTGCCGCCAGCGGCGGCGTGATCAGCACGCCCAAAAACACAGCCCACCAAAACATTCGGCGCAGCGCGAAAGGGTGTGGTGTGTTCATGCAGAAACGGTTTTGAACGAAATCCATCGCCACCCAAGTGCTTCTACTGAATGAAAAGCAGGGCATTGCGGCATTTGGCTGCGACGCGCGTGGCAACCGAACCAAGCATCGAAAAACGAAAACTGCCTTCTCCGTGTGAACCCAAGGCCAGGACATCGAGTTTGTTCTTGGCTGCATGCGCAGCGATCGATTCGCCCGGGTTGTTGCCGGTCAGTTGCGCTTCGCTAACCTGCAGCCCGGTGCCTTGCAACAGTTTCCGCGCCGGCGCCATGACTCGCTCGAACGCCGCGCGCTGCATTTCTGTCACCTGCTCGGGCTTGAACCCAGGCACGGGCGCATCGGCGAAGAAGCCCGGCACGACGAGGTTCAGCAAGTCCGGCACCACGTGGATCAGCGTGATCGCTGGCGTTTCCCCGAAAAGCTCCCGATGCTTGACGATGTAGCGCACTGCCGCAAGCCCGTACTTGCTGCCGTCGAGTGCGACGCCCACCTTCAGCGAATCCTTTTTCGGCACCGCGTCGCTGCGCAACACCAGCAGCGGCGTTTTGCAAGATGCCAACACCGCCTGGGTCACTGAACCGAAAAGAAGATTCTTGAAACCGGTGTGGCCGTGTGAGCCCATCACGATCAAGTCCACAGCGCCCGCAACGGCAATTCGCCCCAACGCTTCACCGGGGGTGCCGACCACCAACCTGGACTGCGCCCGCAAGCCCGCACGCTTGAGTGCCGCCAGAGCCGGTTTGAGCACCTTGCCGGCCTCTGATTCATGGTGCATCAGCACCAGTTCCTTGCCGGCGCCGCGCGACACGCGCGATGAAACGGGGTACTGCACATTAAGCAACTCCACATCGGGCTGGCTCTTGATCAAAGTGCTGCGCGACGCGATGAAACTCAGCGCAGCTTTGCTGAAAGTGCTGCCGTCGATGGGCATTAGGATTTTCATGGGGCCTTCCTGGTAGAGGGTTAGAAAGAGGTCAACAGGCTTTTTGTGACAGGGCTTGCGAACCCGGCAATGCCAACACGACGAAAAGCGCGTCGGCATCCGATTTGGCGACATCGACGACGAAACCGGTCAATCGCGCCAATTCGCGCATATCGCTGTTCTCGCGCAATACGGACCCTACCATTCGCTCTGTGCCGCGAAGCGTCAGAAAGGCGATCACCTTGCGCATCAGCAAATGGCCGAGTCCGCGACCCTTCAGGTCCGAGCGCACGATGATCGCGAACTCCGCATCAACGTTGTCGGGGTCGATCAAAGCGCGAACAACCCCCAGCGTCTGCGCTGTGCCGTCGGCCAGGGTGCGTACGGCGATGAATGCCATCTCGCGGGCGTAATCGATCTGCGTCAGCCGCGCGAGTTCGCTGCGCGGCAGCGTTCGGCGCGTGCTGAAGAATCGCATCCGAATGTCCTGCGGCTGCAGCAATTCGATGAAGGCCCGGTGCTGCGGCTCGTCTTCAGGGCGGATCGGGCGCAACTCGATCATCTCGCCTTGCCAGCTCAGGCTCTCAGCCAACTCACCCGGGTACGGCGTGATGGCAAAACGCGCGGCACCGGCCTGCGCCGATCGGCTGACGCGCAGGCGGGCGTCGAGGGCAATGACGCCATCGTGATCGGCCAACAAGGGGTTGATGTCCAGCTCAGTCAGCTCGGGCAGATCGGCCAGCATTTGCGACAGCGCAATCAGCACATCGCAAACGGCGTCGAGGTTTGCCGGTGGATGGTCCCGGTAGCCGGCCAGCAACTTGGCCACGCGCGTTCTCGACACCATCTCGCGGGCCAGCACCCGGTTCAGCGGTGGCAGCCCGATCGCGCGGTCGGCCAGCACCTCGACAGCCGTGCCGCCCTGGCCCACCAGCAACACCGGGCCAAAGACTGGATCGATGCTCGCACCGACGATCAGCTCTTGCGCCAGCGGCCGCGTGACCATCGTCTGCACGGTGAAGCCGGTGATGCGCAGGCCCGGCTTGAGTTCGCGCGTCATTTCATGCGTCATTTCGCGAACCCGCGCCAGCATTTCGTCGGCTGCCTGGCTCAGCGCGTTGCCGTCGCGCAGACCGAGCCGCACACCGCCGACATCGGACTTGTGGCTGATGTCGGGCGACAGAATCTTGAGCGCGACCGGATAGCCGATGGCCTCTGCCGCCTGCACCGCAGCCGCTGCCGTGGGGCCTGCGAACACCGTGGTGTTGATCGGGATGCCGTAAGCCTTCAGCACCGCCTTCGCTTCAAGCTCGTCGAGCATGTCGCGGCCAGCGGCCAGCACGGTGTCGATCACAGCCCGCGCTGCGGCGCGGTCAGGCAGTGCGTTTTCGCTGGCGGTTGGCGCTTCCAGCAACAGCGCCTGGTTGCGCCGATAGGTGGTGAGCATGGCGAAAGCACGCACCGCTTCTTCAGGCGTCGCGTAATTCGCCACCCCTGCGTCTTCGAAGATGCGCCGAGCCTGCGCGACTGCGCCGTCGCCAAGCCAGCAGGCCAGCACCCGGCCGGAAGCCTGGCGCGCAATGGGCGCGCAGGCGCGCGCGATGTCATCACTGCGCACGATGGCCGTCGGTGCATGCATGAAGAGCACTGCGCCGCTGTCGCGCTCAGCCAGCAGTGCCCGCAGTGTGTCGGTGTAGCGCTGCACTGGCGCGTCGCCGATGATGTCCACGGGGTTTGCACGCGACCAGCTAGGTGGCAGGACTGCGTCGAGCTTGGCGCGCAGGTCGTCGCTCAAGTCATGCAGCGCCACGCCAGCAGCCGCCGCCGCATCGGCGGCCATGACGCCGGCGCCGCCGCCGTTGGTCATCAGCGTCAGCGCTTCGTCGCGGTTGCCCGCAAAGCGGGACAGCGTCTCGGCGGCCATGAACAGGTCTTGCAAGGTGTCCACGCGCAGCATGCCCGCACGCCGGATGGCAGCGTCGAACACGATGTCCGAACCGGCCAGCGCGCCGGTGTGTGACGCTGCGGCCTGCATGCCCTTGCCGGCGCGACCGGCCTTGACCACGATGACCGGCTTGTTGCGTGCCGCAGCCCGCGCCGCTGACATGAATTTGCGCGGCGACTCGATCGATTCGAT
>JANNGN010000488.1:0-1518 GCA_031403895.1 Rubrivivax sp.
TCGACGTGAAGCTGCCCGATGCCGCCTTCTACCTCTGGGCCGCCGTGCCGGGTCAGCCCGACGAAGTGGCCTTCGCTCGCGGCCTGCTCGCTCAATACAATGTCAATGTGCTGCCGGGCCGCCTGCTGGCCCGCGAAGCCGGCGGCCACAACCCAGGCACCGGGCGCATCCGCATGGCGCTGGTAGCGCCCGTGGCTGAATGCCTGGAAGCCGCGCACCGCATCGTCTCCTACACAGAAAGCCTTTCATGAGCGCCGAAAAACTCCAGCACCTGATCGACATGGCGTGGGAAAGCCGTGCCGAAATATCGGCCATCAATGCCCCTGAAGTGCGCGACACCGTCGAACGTGTGATTGCCGACCTCAACGCCGGCCGCCTGCGCGTGGCCGAACGCCGCGGTGTCGGCGACTGGCACGTCAACCAGTGGGTGAAGAAGGCCGTGCTGCTGAGCTTCCGGCTGAACGACAACAAGATCATGCGCGCCGGTGACCTGGGCTTCTTCGACAAGGTGAAGACGAAATTTGCGCACCTTGACGACGCGCAGATGCGCGCCACTGGCGTGCGTGTGGTGCCGCCGGCGGTGGCGCGGCGCGGCAGCTATATCGCCAAGAACGTGGTGCTGATGCCCAGCTACGTCAACATTGGTGCCTATGTCGATGAGGGCACGATGGTGGACACCTGGGCCACCGTGGGCTCGTGCGCGCAGATCGGAAAAAATGTGCATCTGTCGGGCGGCGTCGGCATCGGTGGCGTGCTCGAGCCGCTGCAGGCCAACCCGACGATCATCGAAGACAACTGCTTCGTCGGCGCGCGCAGCGAAGTGGTGGAAGGCGTGATCGTGGAAGAGAACTCCGTCATCAGCATGGGCGTGTACATCGGCCAGAGCACCAAGATCTACGACCGCGCCACCGGCAAGGTCAGCTACGGCCGCATTCCCGCCGGCAGCGTGGTGGTGTCGGGCAACCTGCCTTCCGCCGACGGCAGCCACAGCCTGTACTGCGCCGTGATCGTCAAGAAGGTCGATGCGCAGACGCGCGCAAAGACTTCTATCAACGAACTCTTGCGCGCCTGACCCGGCCGCGCAACACGGGGCCCATCAAGGGATAAAAAATGGCCAACAACCTAGAGCGTGTGCTGCGCCTGATGGCGGAAAAGAGCGCCTCCGACGTCTATATGTCGGCCAACACGCCGATCCTGATCAAGATTCACGGCCAGATCCTGCAGCTGTCGGACCAGCTGCTCGCCGCCAACCAGACGCGCCAGTTGCTGGCGGAGCTGTTGGCGCCGCAGCAGATGGAAGAGTTGGAAGAAACGGGCGAACTCAACGTCGGCATCAGCATCCCGCGCGTCGGCAGTTTCCGCTTGTCGGCGTTCAAGCAGCGCGGTTCGATCGCCGCCGTGTTCCGCTGCATCCCGTTCCTGATTCCGTCGCTCGACTCACTGGGCGTGCCGCCGTTGATGAGCCAGATCATCACCGACAAGCGCGGCCTGATCCTGATGGTGGGCGCCACCGGCACG
>JANNGN010000489.1:0-2418 GCA_031403895.1 Rubrivivax sp.
GCCCTCGCCGAGCACGCCGGTGATCTGGTATTTGCCGAGACGCTCTGGGTGGTTCACGGGGGTGTTTGGCTGCGCTTCAATTGTCGAGCATCTTCATCGCCTGCACCACGCTGGCTTTCATGCGCGCGAAGGATTCGGCCAGGGCCGCGATCTCGTCCTTGCCCTTGACGATGAAGTCCGGCGCGTCAAGCTCGCCCTGGCTGACGCGGTCTGCCAGGCCGGCCAGTTGCGTCACCGGCCGCACCACCACAAGCCAGATCATCAGGTTCAACACCACACCGACGACCACGAACACCGCCACCAGCGAGCCCACGAAGAGGCGGAAGTTTTCCTCGGCACGCTGCAGCGGCAGCGTCATCGGCACCGACACCACTTGCGCGCCGACCACTTCGTTCAGCTGCCAGCCAAAGCCGTTGGCGGGGCCGTACTTGTCAACCATCGTCTTGGGCGCTGCCTCGACGCTGCTGTGGCACATCAGGCACGCCGGGTTGGTGATGCGCAGCGGGCGCGAGACGTACAGCGAGCGCCCGGTGGGCGTGTCGCGCTGGCCCACCAGTTCCTTCAGCTCGGCGTCGTTGCGAAAGCTGTTGACGATGTCAACCTCCCAGCCCGTCGCGCGGTCGCGTGGGTTGGTCGGGTTGAGCGTGGCTTCCTTGTAGGCATATTCCGGGTACTTCTTGTGCAGCGTGGCCAGCACCTCGGTGGCCGAATAGCTGGGGACCGACTGCGGCAGGAATTCGTACTTCATCTGCGTTTCAAGCAGCTTCGTGATCTGGCCCGAGGTGTAGCCGCGCACCGCCGTGGCTTGCTCGATGAGCAGGCGGCCGATCGACAGCACCTCTTGCCGCGCCTGCGTTTGCAGCAAGTTGCGGCTGATGAAACCGCTGACCGCAACGCCGAGCACCATCACCAGAACGAAGATCAGGTTGAACTTGAAGAGCAGCTTCATCGTGGGGGCTCCGGGTCGGTGGAAACGGCAGGGACGGGCTTGGGCTTGGGCTTGGGCAGACGCAGCGCGGGTTCCCATTCCGGGTGCTGCGCGAGCTGCCTGGTGACTGCCGCTCGAAATTCACGCTCGCGCAGCAGTTCAGCAAAGCGGGCCGGGAAATCGCGTCGCAGCGCTGGCTCGGCCGTGAGCCACGGCTGCAGCGCAGCGTAGCTCAGGCTGGCGCGCAACTTCAGCGCAGGTGGCGCGCCTTTGAACTGCGCCGCACGCGGCGGCAAGGTGTCACGAAAAGCGCGCGGAATGCGCTGCAGCCAGCCCGTCGGCGGCCGCGCCTGCATTTGCGCCACACCGTCGCTGCCAAGCACAGCCGCCTGGCCAGCGCGCACCGCAAGCGGCAGGCCGTTACGGCGGCTGACGAACTGCTTGTCACCTGTTTCGGCGAACGACACCGCACTGCTGCCATCAACCTGGCTCACCAGCACACCTTTGAAGGCTTGCACCTCGAAGGCATTGCTGAGCGGGCCCGGCACCACGGCGGTCTGGCTTTGCTTGGCCCAGCCCTGCAGCAGGTAGTAGGGGTAGGTGGAGTAGCTGGATTGAGGCACCGGCTTGCCGCCAACCACCGCAGGCGGACGCAGCATGACGCGGGTGGCGGGGCCCAGGTCCAGCACCGTGCCGTCGGGCCATTCCAGGCGCAGCAGGCTGGCCTTGGCGTCGGTTTCAAGCAGCACCCCTGCGCCCAGCCGGGCGCCCACGACTGCGCTGTAGGCGCGGGCGCCGACCACCAGCGTGGCCTCGCCCTCCAGCAGCGTGAGCACGGCCTGGGGCTCGGCGGCGCGGGCCGCAGGCGAGTGCAGCGCAGCCCATGCCACCAGCAGTGGCGCAGACACCGACAGGCAGGCCCGCCACAAAGCTGGGCCGGCCGCGCAGCGCGTTGATGGAAGACGAGGGGTGGTGAGGTTCACGGCGATCGAAGGGTCTGCGCCCCGATGCTTGATGGTAGCTCGCGTGCTGCCGGTGAGGCCCGTCTTTGGCACCCGCACGAAGGACCGGGACGCGATGCGCAAGAATGACCGGCTTGTCGCACCGACAACCCGAACCAGCCCCGCACAGCATGCCTCTGACCAGCGACTGCACCGACCTCAAAGGCCTGACCGTGTTCGAGCGCGGCTGGCTGTCTTCCAACAACGTGCTGCTGCACGGCAGCGATGGGGAAGCTGCGGTGCTGGTTGACAGCAGCCACACCTTGCACGGCGAACAGACGGTGGCCTTGCTGCGCCAGGCGCTGGCGGGCCAGACGGGCCAGACAGACCCGGCGGACCTGAAGTTGGCAACGCTGCTCAACACCCACCTGCACTCTGACCATTGCGGCGGCAACGCGGCGGTGCAGCGCGCCTTCGGCTGCCGCATCGTGGTCCCGCCCGGTGAGCACGCGGCCGCACTGGCCTGGGACGAAGACGCGCTGAGCTACC
>JANNGN010000490.1:0-4992 GCA_031403895.1 Rubrivivax sp.
CGCATCGACGTGCTCGAAGCCGCAGGCGACACCGCCGCCGCGCTGCCGCTGGCGCTGGCGATGCTGGAAGCCGAGCCGCTGAGCGAAGCCGCCCACCGCCGCGTCATGCGCTTGCACTACCTGCGCGGCGACCGCGCTGCCGCCCTGCTCGCCTTCGACCGCTGCGAGCAATTGCTCAAGCACGAAGTCGGCACCGCGCCGTCGCCCGAGACGCTGGCGCTGCTGGCCACGCTGGAGCAATCGGCGCCGCTTGCGGGCACGGCACGTACACGCAGCGTGGTGCCTGCGGCCATGCTGCGGCCGCCGCGGCTGGTCGGGCGCGACAACGAATTGCAGGCGCTGTCGCGCGGCCTCGACGGCGGCCACGTCGTGGTGCTGGTGGGCGAAGCCGGCATGGGCAAGTCGCGCCTGTTGCAAGCGCTGGCCGCGCAGCAGCCCGCGCTGCTGCACAGCAGTGGCCGGCCCGGCGACACGCTGGTGCCCTACGCCACCATTGCGCGCGCGCTGCGCCAGTTGCTCGACCGCGACCCGGCGGCGGCCGACCCCGCGCTGCGCCGCCAACTGGCGCCGCTGCTGCCCGAACTGGCAGCCGACGCGCAGCCCATTCCCGCCACCCTGCAGCCGCCGCTGGCGCGCCCGGTGCTGGCGCTGCTGCAGCAGGCCAGCCGCGCCGTACACACGCTGGCGCTGGACGACCTGCACTTCGCCGATGACGCCACGCTCGAACTGCTGCAAGGCTTGCTGACCGCGCCGCGCGACGGCCACAGTGGCGCCACACCGCATCTGCGCTGGTGCCTGGGCCTGCGCCCGCCCGCTGCCGGCAGCCGCTTGCAGGCACTGCTGGACGCACTGGCCACTGCCGGCCCGCAGACGCGGCTGGCGCTGCAGCCACTGTCGGTGGCGCAGGTGGGCGAACTCATCGACAGCCTGGCCCTGCCCGGTGTGTACGGTGACAGCACGGCCGCGCTGCTGCACCAGCGCACCGGCGGCAACCCGCTGTTCGCACTCGAAACGCTGAAGCTGGCGTGGAGCGAAGGCGCGCTGCAGGTCGGCCAGGGCGGTGCAGCCCTGCCGCACCCGCAGTCGCTGTCGCAGTTGATCGGCCAGCAGTTGGCGCGCCTGTCGGCGCCGGCGCTGCAACTGGCGCGCGTGGCGGCGGTGGCCGGGGTGGACTTCAGCATCGCGCTGGCCGAAGCCCTGCTGTCGCGCAATGCACTCGAACTGGCCGACCCCTGGGCCGAACTCGAAGGCCAGCATGTGCTGCGCGGCGACGCCTTTTCGCACGACCTGATCCACGACGCCGTGCTGCAAGGGCTGCCGGTGCTGATCGCGCGCCACCTGCACGGCCAGACCGCAAACTGGCTGGAAAAGTCGGCGGGCGAGCCGGCGCGAGTGGCCGCGCACTGGGAAGCCGCCGGCCAGCGCATGCGCGCGCTGCCGGCGCTGCGCGCGGCAGCCGAGCAGGCGCGCCGTGCGCTGCGCGAAACCGAACGCATCGCACTGTTGCTGCACGCGGCCGACATCGCCGAAGCCGAAGCGCGCACTGATGAAGCCTTCGAGCTTGTGAACAACGCCATCGACGGCCACATGAACACCATCCGCCAGGCCGACGGCCTGCCGCTGCTGGAACGCCAGCAAGGCCTGGCGTACACGCCCTGGCAGCAGGCGCGCGTGGCCGCCAACCGCGCCTGGTATGCAACCGTGCTGGGGGACTGGGCCGACGCGCTGCGCCTGGGTGAAGCGGCACTGGCGCTGGCCGAATCATTGACTGACGCGCAGGCTGACGAAGCGCTGATGGCATCCGTGCGCCAGCGCCTGGGCACCGCGATGGGCATGACGGGTGAGTTCGACACGGCACTGCAGCACATGCGCGCTGCCGAAGCCTGGATCGAAGCCAATGCCGCCGCCGAGGACCGCGTCGAGTTCCAGGGCAACCTGGCGGTCGTGCTCGACAACCTCGGGCAGTCGGCGCAGGCGCAGCAGCATCACCTGCGCGCTATTCGCGAATCGGCCAGTCATAGCGAACACGCGCAGCGCGCCACACACCTTGGCAATTACGCACTCAGCCGGCTTGACGCTGGCGACGCGCTGGGCGCACTGGCACAAGCCACGCAGGCGCAGCGCATTGTGCAGAACTACGAACTCGCGGGCGGCAGCGCCGGCTACATCGCCGTGCTGCTGGCGCAGAGCGAACGCGCACTGGGCCACTACACGGCCGCGCTGCAGTGGTGCGAACGCGCCGAGAGCATCCTGGCCGAACGCAACCCCTCGCGCGTGCCGGTGGCGCAGATGCACCGCGCGCATGTCTGGCTTGACCTGGCGCAGCACGCACGGGCCTTGCAGTTGCTCGACGGCCCGGCGCTGGCCACGGCGCGCACGCTGCAGCCGCGTTACGCAGTGCGCTGGCTGGTGCTGCTGGCACGCGTGAAGCGGCGGGTATCGACGCGCAGCGAGGCCGACGCCGCCGCGCTGCTGGCCGAGGCCGCCGCCCTGGCGCCGGCCAACGGCTGGCCCGAACTGCAGCTCATCGTGCGCACCGAAAGCGCGCTGGCGCTGGATGCGCAGGCCTGCGCGGCCGCCTTGCTGACTGTTGCGCAGGAAGCCGGCACGCGGCTGCTGCACAGCGCCGAACTGGGCGCCTGGCTGCATCTGGCCCAGCGCAGCCCAGCGCCAGCCGAGGCCGAAGCAGCGGCACGCCAGGCCCTGCGCCTGTTGCCTGTGGCCGAGGCCTTGCACACCGACCGCGCCTTGCGCTGGCTGGCCCCGGCGCAGGCGCTGGCTGCAGCCGGTCATGACGATCGCGAAGAAGCCGACACGCTCGCCCGCGCCGGGCAGGACTGGCTGCGCAGCACCGCCGCCGTACACGTGGCGCCCGAGTTTGCCGACAGCTTCCTGCACCAGCACCCGGCACACCGCGCGCTGCTGGCCTGGCCGGCCCCGTCACGCCAGCCGCCAGCGGCGTAACGGCCGCATAACGCCGCGCCTTCTACAACTGTGACGTGGCGCACCGCCGGTGGCCACTGCAGAAGTTGATCGAAGGGGAGCTGAAAAACATGTTTGCCAACCGGAACCACCGCACGGACTTTGCCGACACCCGCAACTTCAGCCCCGAGTCGGTGCTGACGATGGGCGGCCTGAGCCGCTTCGACGCCATCGACACGCGCGAGCAACTGGCGCTGGCCGACGCCGCCGACAGCGAATACCTCGTCCAGCGCGAAGCCAACGAGGCGCAGCTCAACGCCGCCTACAAGAACCAGCAGCGCGAGATCGCGCACATGATGCAGTTCGTGAACCGCTTTCGCGCCAAGGCCTCCAAGGCCGCCCAGGCCCAGAGCAAGCTCAAGGCGGTCGAGCGCATGGACAAGATCGAGGCGCCGACCGACGACAATGCGAAGATCAAATTTTCCTTCCCGCAACCCCAACGCAGCGGCCAGCGCGTCATCAGTCTCAAGAACATTCACCAGGCTTACGGCCAGAACGTGGTCTATCGGGGGATGGACTTCGAGGCCGAACGGGGCCAGCGCACGGTGCTCGTCGGCCCGAACGGCGCCGGCAAATCGACGTTGCTGAAGATTCTTGGCGGGGTGCTCCAGCCGCAGTCCGGCACCCGCGAACTCGGCCACAATGCCAAGTCCGGCTACTACTCGCAGTATCGCGTCGATATGCTCGACCCGACGCGCACCGTGCTGGATGAGGCGCTCGACACGCCGCAGCGCATCACCGAGCAATTCGTCCGCACGTTGCTCGGCAGCTTTCTTTTCCGCGGTGACGACGTGTTCAAGAAAGTCAGCGTCCTCAGCGGCGGCGAGAAGAGCCGCCTCGCGCTGGTGAAACTGCTGCTCGATCCGCCGAACCTCCTGCTCATGGACGAGCCGACAACGCACCTCGACATGTCGAGCATTGACGCGCTGCTCTACGCGCTCGACCAGTTCGAGGGCACGCTCATCTTCATCAGCCACGACGTTTACTTCATCCGCGCGCTGGCCGAGCACGTGGTTCACATCAACGCCGGCCAGATCACCCATTACTCCGGCGACTACCAGTATTACCTCGACAAGACGAAGGCGGTCAGCGCGCGCGAGGCGTTGACCGCCGGGGCCAGGGCCGAGACGAAAGTCGTCCAGGCGAAGTCGAACGTGGGCCGCAAAGAACAGAAACGCCTCGAAGCCGAGCAGCGGCAGGCGCGATCCGGCAAACGCAAGGGCCAGCAGCAGCTCGTGTATCAGCTTGAGCAGAAGATCCAGGAGCTTGAGCAACGCCAGACTGAGCTTGCGGCCGATCTCGAAAAGCAGGAAACCTACGACAACCCGGGCCGCGCGGTGCAGGTGAACCGGGATTTGGTGGAAGTCCAGGAACAGCTCACCGAAACCACTCAACAGTGGGAAAAGGCCGCCACCAAACTCGCCTCCATCGACGCCGATAACGCGTGAGCACAAGCTCCAAGACCGGCGTGATTGCCATCGCCCTGGGCGATCCGGCTGGCGTCGGCCCTGAAGTCGCGCTCAAGGCTGTTGCGTCCGAACTGCACGCCGACGCAGCGCGCTACCTGCTCATTGGCGACGAAGCGCTGGTCCAGTCGCTCAATCAGCAGCTCGGTTTGCGATTGGACATCCGCGCGAAGGCGGAAGCCGGCAGCCGCATCAGCGTCGTCAACCCGCTGCCCGCCAGTTCTCCTCCCCGCGCATCCGGCGGAGTGCGCCCGTCCTCGGGCGCAGCGTCGCGCGACGCAACGAGGGCCTTGGAGCATGGCGGCACCGTCGAACTGTCGGACGTCTCTGCGCCCGGGGACGGGCGCACCCCTCACTCCTCATCCTTCACCCCTCGCTCCGCCGAAGCCGCCTGCGCCGCGCTCGCCTGGCTCAGGCACGGCGCGGAGCTTTGTCTGCGCGGCGCGGCGGACGCGCTCGTCACCGCGCCGGTGAACAAGGAATCGATCATCAGGTCGGGCGAGAATGATTTCGTAGGGCAGACCGAGCTGCTCTCCACGCTGGC
>JANNGN010000491.1:0-5266 GCA_031403895.1 Rubrivivax sp.
GGTTGGGTTGTGGGCGGGGTCGGTTGCCTCTTCGTCATGGGCCCAACCGTATTGCCCCCGGGGGTGGGGGTTGGGGGGCAAATGGGGGGTGATGGGCAGACGGCTGGTTTGGGCCAGCGCGTTGCCCGCGCCGACGAGGCCGGCGCAAAGCCCTGCGAGCGTGGCGGCCAACGAGGCCATGCGCAGCAGGCTGCGGCGGTGTTGCAGATCATTCATGCTCATCACGCTGTAGGGTCTCCGGGCGGCGAGGTGGCCGATGCCAAAATGCCGTGTGGCATGTGATGTGATCGGCCCGGTGCGGCGGCTCGGGTTCCGTAGCGCCGGGAAAGGCATACCGCAAATGATCCGCCAAAAAGCCGGCGACAATCTTCATAAGGTTTCACAGATTCTGCCCGTAAACCCTTGATGCCGCAAACAAACCAAGGCTCGCCGCACCCCGCCGTGAGCCCCTCTACGGGGCCGCGCGTTGCGTCTGGTCCACAGCTGTTGCGCGCTGTTTCGTCCCCACCTTGCTGCCCTTCGCCGCCATGGCCCTGCTGACCATCCTGCGCTACCCCGACCCTCGCTTGCACACCGTGGCGCGCCCCGTGGCGCAAGTGGACGAGCGCATTCGCCGCCTTGTCGATGACTTGCTGGAAACCATGTACGCCGCCGACGGCGTGGGCCTGGCGGCGACGCAGGTTGACGTGCATGAGCGTGTCATCGTGATGGACACCTCCGAGCAGCATGACCGGCCGCTGGTGCTGATCAACCCCGACCTCGTGCAGCGCAGCGCAGAAATGCAGCTCGCCGAGGAAGGTTGCCTGTCGGTGCCGCAGGTGTACGACCGCGTGCAGCGCCACGCCCGCGTTACCGTGCGTGCGCTCGGGCGCGACGGCGAGCCTTTCGAGATCGATGCCGAAGGCCTGTCTGCGGTGTGCGTGCAGCATGAGATGGACCACCTGCTCGGCAAGGTGTTTGTCGAGTACCTCAGTCTGCTCAAGCGCGACCGCATCCGCACGCGGATGCTGAAGAAGTTGCGCGAAGAAGAGCGTGAGGCCTGAGCGGGCGTTGCTGCGGCAGCCGCTGGGCACGCCATGAGGGTCGCATTCGCAGGCACGCCGGCATTCGCCGCTACCGCACTGCAAGCGCTGCACGCGGCCGGCCATGAACTGGTGCTGGTGCTGACGCAGCCCGACCGCCCCGCAGGCCGCGGCCTGAAGCTGCACGCCTCACCAGTGAAGCAGTTCGCGCTCGACCACGGCCTGCCGTTGGCGCAACCGCGCAGCCTGCGCCTGGACGGCAAGTTTCCAAGCGACGCGGCCGCTGCGCGAACGGCGCTGCTGGCCGCTGAACCCGAGTTGTTGGTGGTGGCCGCCTATGGCCTGATGCTGCCGCCGTGGACGCTGACGCTGTCGCGACGGGGCTGCCTGAACATCCACGCCTCGCTGCTGCCGCGCTGGCGCGGGGCAGCGCCGATCCAGCGCGCCATCGAAGCCGGCGACAGCCGCACCGGCATCACCATCATGCAGATGGACGCCGGGCTCGACACGGGCGAGATGCTGCTCAATGAAGGCACCGACATTGGCGCCGAGGACAGCACCGCCACGCTGCACGACCGCCTGGCCACAATCGGCGCGCGGCTGATCGTGCAGGCGCTGGCTCTGGCGCAGCAAGGCGCGTTGCAGCCGCAGAAGCAGCCTGAAGCCGGCGCCAGCTACGCCCGCAAGATCGACAAGGCCGAGGCCGCCATCGACTGGCAACAACCCGCCGCCGTGCTGGAGCGGCGCTTGCGCGCCTTCGACCCGTTTCCAGGCTGCACCGCCACCCTCGGCGGCCAGGCCGTGAAGCTGTGGCGCGCGCGTGTGGTTGACGGTGCCGGCGCGCCGGGCGAGGTGCTGACTGCCGATGCGGGGCGCCTCGTTATCGCCTGCGGCCAGGGTGCGCTGGATCTGCTGGAACTGCAGTTGGCAGGCGGCCGACGCATCGCCGCGCACGACTTCCTGCTGCGGCACCCGCTGAGTGCCGGCTGACCCATTGACTGAACCATGGGCTGGGCCAGCCGCTGGCCAGTCGGCTTGGCCGGTGGCTCAAGCCAGTCGCCCTGCGGGCCGATAACCACGGCAGACCAGTCTTCATCTGCCAGCCCTTGCCCATGCGCCCCGTCGTCATCGCCTTGCTCTCGCTTGCGCCCTTGTGGCTGGCCGGTTGCGACCAGCTGGGCATCGAATCGGCCTCCGCCACGGCGGCCCGGCGCGAGGCCGAAAGCAGGGCCATCGGTGCTGGCTGCCGCCACTCGGCGCGCTCGGTCGAGCAGTGTTACGCGCAGAACAAGCGCGCCGACAAGGCGGCGGTGTTTGCGGGCTGGAAAGAGATGAGCGAGTACATGGCCGAGAACAAGATCGAAGCCGTGCCGCCGGCCCTGGAGCCGGTGGCGACCACCATTGCTGAAGCGCCGGCTGAAGAGGCCGAGGCCGACGCCAGGAAGCCGGCCAAGGCGGGGTCGAAGAAACACTGAAGCGCGCAACAGCGCCAGCGTTCGACACAAGCCATATTGCAGTCCGTCGGCGCCGGCCGCATCGCGTCGCGCCGGCCTGTCAAGGGCCCAAGTGCCTGCGGCACAGTCGGGCTCTCTCGACGCGACGCGGAGCGCCCCATGTACCTCTCGATCCACCACACCCTGCAGCGCCTGCTGCTGCCCGCGCTGGTCTGCCTGACTTTCGTGCCACTGCTGGCGCAGGCCGCGTCGCTGGCGGGCTCTGGCCGCCCTGCCACCGAGAGCCGCAGCCTGGCAGACTTTCAGGCCGTGACCGTCCGCGGTTCGATGGACTTGGTGGTGCGACAGGGCAGCACGCAGTCGGTGCAAGTGCAGGCCGACGACAACCTCTTGCCGTTGCTGGAAACCGTGGTCGAGCAAACGAGCAACGGCGCCACTTTGCTGGTGCGCTGGAAGAAGGATCAGAGCCTGCACACACGGTCCAAGGTGCTGGTGAGCGTGGTGCTGCCCAAGCTCGCGGCGCTGTCGGCGTCGGGGTCGGGCGACATCCGGGTCGAAGCGTTCAACACGCCAGCGCTGAAGCTGTCGCTCTCGGGTTCGGGTGACGCCAGGTTGCAAGGCCTGACGACCGGGGAACTCGGCCTGAGCATCTCGGGCAGCAGTGATGTGGTGGCCACTGGCTCTGCAACCCGGCTCAAGATCAGCATCGCCGGCAGTGGCGATGTGCGAATGGCCGATCTGAAGTCAGACGAGGTCACCATCTCCATCGCCGGCAGCGGTGACGCAGCCGTCAACGCCAACAAGACGCTCGAAGTCAGCATCGCCGGCAGCGGCGACGTCAGCTACAGCGGCAACGCGGCGGTGAAGAGCAGGGTGGCGGGCAGCGGCAGCGTCAACAAGCGCTAGTTTTCGCGCTCGGTCGCCGGGGTTGGGCGCTGCGGCCAGCCGCCGCAGCCAGCCACTTTGCGCGCCACGCAGGCGCGGGGTCTGCACAATCGGTCGATGCCCACAGTACTGACAACTCCCATCTGGCGCCACCCCGAATTTGCGCGCGGCTGCCGCGAGATGTTTGGCACTGCCATCGGCATCGCCGCCTGGGGCCTGATCACCGGCGTGGCGATGGGCAAAAGCGGCTTGCCGATGCCATTGATGGTGTTCATGTCGCTGCTGGTGTTTGCGGGCAGCGCGCAGCTGGCGGTGTTGCCGCTCTTGAGCACCGGCGCGCCGGTGTGGGTGGTGTGGGCGACGGCGCTGTGCGTCAACCTGCGCTTCGTCATCTTCAGCGCGCAGTGGCGGCCCTACCTGATGGGCTACCCGCTTGGCGTGCGGCTGCGGCTGGCCTACCTGACGGCCGACCTGAACTACGTCATGTTCATGCGCCGCTTCCCGGACCCGGTGCCAGCGCCCGAACAACTGCCGTATTTCTGGGGTGGTGCCAGCACCAACTGGCTGGCGTGGCAGCTGCCGTCGCTGCTGGGCATCGTGCTGGCTGACTCGATCCCCGTGCACTGGGGCATCGGCTTCGCCGGCACGCTGGCGCTGCTGGGCCTGGCGCTGTCGCTGCTGGACAACCGCGCCACCGGCGTCGCCGGCGCGGTGGCCGGCTGCGCTGCGGTGGCGGCGTACGCGCTGCCGCTGAAGCTCAACATCGTGGTCGCCATCGCGGCGGCGGTGGCCATCGGGCTTTTGCTGGACCACCGCTCGGTGCGCACCACTGCGGCCGCGGACGACCGCACCTGATGGGCAGCGCCGAAGGCGTGATCGCCATCGTCGGCTTGGCCGTGTTGACCGTGGCCACACGCGGCTTCTTCTTCCTCACCGAGCGCGAAATCCCAATTCCCGACTGGCTGCGCCAGGGCCTGCGCTACGCGCCGCTGGCGGCGTTGGCAGCGGTGGTGCTGCCTGAAATCGTGCTCACGCAGGGCCAGCTGATCGGCACCTGGCAAGACGCGCGCGTGTTCGCTGCCGTCGCTGGCGCGGGCTACTTCTGGTGGCGGCGCGACATCCTGGGCACCATCGTCGCCGGCATGGCGGTGCTGCTGCCGCTGCGCCTGGGCCTGGGCTGGTAGCGCCGCCAATGGGGGTCCTTAGAATTCTGCCGCTGCCCAACCCACCCGAGTGCAACCCATGAACGTGCTCCGCCTGTCGGACCTGATCGCCCAAGGCCGCGTCAAGGGCCAGCGTGTCTTCATCCGCGCCGACCTGAACGTGCCCCAAGATCATTCACCAGAAGGTCGAGGACGCATCACCGAAGACACGCGCGTGCGCGCCAGCGTGCCCTGCATCCGCATGGCGCTGGACGCAGGCGCGGCGGTGATGGTCACCTCGCACCTGGGCCGGCCCACCGAAGGCGAATTCAAGCCCGAGGATTCGCTGGCGCCGGTGGCGGTGCGGCTGTCCGAGCTGCTCGGCCGCGAGGTGCCGCTGCTGTCCAACTGGGTCGATGGCGTCGCCCTGACGAACCTGCAACCCGGCCAGGTCGTGCTGCTGGAAAACTGCCGCCTCAACAAGGGCGAGAAGAAGAACGATCCCGTGCTGGCCCAGAAGATGGCCGCGCTGTGCGACATCTTCGTGCACGACGCCTTCGGCACCGCGCACCGCGCCGAAGCCAGCACCTACGGCATTGCCCAGTACGCTAGGGTCGCCTGCGCCGGCCCCTTGCTGGCGGCCGAGATTGACGCCATCACCAAAGCGCTGAAGGCTCCCAAACGCCCCCTGGCCCACAGGACGGAATGGCGGCGGTGTGCGCCGTGTCCGCAAGCGAGGGTGGCATCTTCACCGCCCCACCAT
>JANNGN010000492.1:0-2946 GCA_031403895.1 Rubrivivax sp.
ACGCGCTGTCATGGGTCTGGGCCGCGACCGCGTGCTGGCCGACGTGCTGGAGCCGGCGCGTCGTGTACCCGACATCATCGTCGGCAGCTGGTGCGGCAAGAAGTTCAGGCCCGAGAAGGTTGCCGCGCGCGAAGGCTGGGCTGCGGTGCCGGCGGTGGTGAACGGCCGCCTGCACGAGATCAAGTCCTGCGACATCCTGCAACCCGGCCCGGCGGCACTGACCGACGGGCTCGATCAACTGCACCGTTTTTGCGCCGCCTGGGCGGCCTCGCAATGATCGACCTGGCCCGCCAAACAGCACTCGCTGCGCATGTGCAAAGCCGCATCGGCCCCAAGACCAAAGCACTCGGCGCGCTGGGCCACATCAAAGTGCTGGCGCTGAGGATCGCGCTGCTGCAGGGCCATGGGCCTCTCACGCTGCAGCGGCTGTGTCTTCGCCCACGGCTGGGCAGAAAACGGCCACGCGCGCTGGCTGCAGGCACTGGCTGTGCAGCCGCTGCTTGTGGTCTTGGCGCTGTTGCGCGGCACGCGATGGGGCAGGGCCGCATCGGCCGTGCCGGTCTGCCGCTGAATCCGCGCAAGGGCCCAGCGGCCGGCGCACCGCATTCGCGCCGCCGCGCGTCGTTATGCGCTACCGCTTGAAGTGTGGGTGTCCACACGGCAGCAGGCTCGCGCTGTCGGGCGATGGTTGCGGCGTTGGGGCCTGCGGCCGCAGATTGATGCGTGGTTGTGCGAGATGGGCTTGGGCCACACCGACGGCAAGGCCTGGTCCTAGCTGCCGTGCCGAGCCTGGCAAGCGGACCTGCCGCACCACGCGCCAGACAGCAGAGAAAGCATGCGGCAGTTGGCCGCGCAGGCGCGGGCCATTGCGGCCGAGGCGGCATCCGCCGGGCGTTTGCTGGCCAGCCACGGCGGCTGAACCAACGCCCTGCTGCGCGCGCGCAAGCGGTTGATCGCGCCGCAACGCGCTTCGGCATGGCACTGCCGCCATCCGTCGCAAGCGCCTCGTGCCGCAGCCGGGCGGGGACGATAGTCACACCATCGAATCCCTGCCCGCACTCACCGCGCAGCCAGCGCACACCGAAGGAGCCCACCATGCAACGCCGCTTGACCGATCGCATTTTTTCACTCTGCCTGGCCGCCACTTTCACGCTGGCGATGCTGGGCGGCATCGACCAACTGTCGCAGCGCGAAGAAGCGCCGGCGCAGTGGGCGCAAAGCACGTCCACCCGCGCTTGAGCGCAGCATGAAAGCACTGCTGTTTTTCATCGGCTGGTGCCTGCTGCTGGTGCTGAGCTGGCCGGTCGCGCTGGCGGCCCTGGTGCTGGCGCCGCTGGTGTGGTTGCTGTCGCTGCCGCTGCACTTGATCGGCATCACGCTGGGCGCGGTTTTTGCGCTGCTGGCGGCCCTGTTGCTGCTGCCAGCGCGGCTGTTGCGAGGGCGCCGTTGACTGCTTTGCTGCAAGGCCGCTGGGGCACCCCGCGGCCGCCGGCTCAACCCCGCAAGTGGCAGGACACCCAGTGCCCTTCGGCGCTTTGCTTGAGCTGCGGTTTCTCGACATCGCACAGCCCCTTTTGCGCAATCGGGCAGCGTGTGTGGAAGTGGCAGCCTGAAGGCGGGTGGATCGGGCTGGGCACGTCGCCCTGCAGCGGTATGCGCTTGCGCTTGACGCTGGGGTCGGGGATCGGCACCGCCGACAGCAGCGCTTCGGTATAGGGGTGCAAGGGACTCGTGTACAGCGCTTTGGCGGACGCGATTTCGACGATGCGCCCCAGGTACATCACGGCCACGCGGTGGCTGATGTGCTCCACCACGCTCAGGTCGTGGGCGATGAAGACGTAGCTCAGGCTGAACTGCTCGCGCAGGTCTTCCAGCAGGTTGATGACCTGGGCCTGGATCGAGACGTCCAGCGCGCTCACCGCTTCATCGCAAATGATCAGCTTTGGGCTGACGGCCAGCGCGCGCGCGATGCCGATGCGCTGGCGCTGGCCGCCTGAAAATTCATGCGGATAACGCCGCATGTGGTCGGCACTCAGGCCCACCGTTTCAAGCAACTGCACGATCCGGTCGTCGTAGTCCTGCGCGGTCTTGGTGAGCTTGTGGATAGTCAGCGCTTCGCCCACGATGGCGCCCACCGTCATGCGCGGGTTCAGGCTGGCGTAGGGGTCCTGGAAGATGATCTGCATGTCGCGCGCCAGCGCTCGCAACTCTTCTTTTCCGGCGGTCGTGACGTTCCTGCCTTCGAACCAGACCTCGCCCGAGGTTGGTTCGATCAGGCGCAGGATGCAGCGGCCGGTGGTGCTCTTGCCGCAACCGCTTTCGCCCACCAAGCCCAGCGTTTCGCCCGCCGCCAGGTCGAAGCTGACGCTGTCCACGGCATGCACCTTGTCCACCGCGCGGCCGAGCAGCCCGCCCTTGATGGGGAACTGTTTGACCAGCTCCTTGACGCGAAGGATCGGCTCAGTCATGCAGCGGCGCTTTCCAGAATACAGGCCACCTTGTGCCCCGGCACCACCTCGCGCAGCGGCGGTGTCGCGGTGCGGCATTCGGGCATCACGAACTTGCAGCGGCCGGCAAAGCGGCAGCCTTCGGCCGGCTCGATCAGCTTGGGCACGGTGCCCGCAATCGCCTCCAGCCGCACCTTGTGCGTGGCGGCGGTGTCGATGCGCGGGATGCTGCGGATGAGGCCCTGCGTGTAGGGGTGGCGCGGGTGCGCGAAGAGCTGTTCCACCGAGGCTTCTTCGACCACCTTGCCGGCGTACATGACGACGACGCGCTGCGCCGTCTCTGCCACCACGCCCATCGCGTGGGCCCGCCCCAGCATCGCCGTTCCGGTGGGAACCTCGAGGAGGCGGCCGGTGCAGCGCACTTCGTCGCCCTCCTTGAGCTTCAGATAATCTCCCATGATGGCGGCGCCGACATTGTCTTGCTCGAGGTTCAGCACCA
>JANNGN010000493.1:0-4759 GCA_031403895.1 Rubrivivax sp.
GGTGGCGGGGGTGATTGGCCGTCTGCAGCGATAGTCATGGCGAACTCGTCAACTCGGTGTCGCTCGCGATCACTTGAAGGTAGCCTTGGTAGGCGTAGATACGGTCTCGTTGTTTGCATGGCCACAACAGTCCCTTCATCAGCCCGGCGGTGCCCGGTATCTTCAAAGATATGCTCGGCCCCGCTGTCGCCCCGCAAGTTGTTCTTTAACTCGGCGATGGGCGAATTATACGAACCCTCCCGCCGATGTCGCCTGCGTTGCTTTGGCTGTCCCGTCGATCACTGCGGCATTTGCACGCGGCGGGTGCGGCTTTGGGCTGGCTGGCCTACCTGGCGTCACCGAGCTATCGCCGCCGGTTGCAGGCCAACGCGCAGGTGGCCGGCGTGGCGGCAAGCCCGCGCCGCGCCTCGGTGGCCGAGGCCGGCAAGCTGCTGATGGAGCTGCCGCGCCTGTGGCTGCGCCCGCGTACACAGCCCATCAACGACCCCGTGCAGTGGCAACACGCCGAGCTGGTGGACGCGGCGCTGGACCGTGGCCGCGGCCTCATCCTGCTGACGCCGCACATGGGCAGCTTCGAGGTTGCGGCGCAGGCCTATGCAGAACGCTTTGGCGCGCGCCAGCCCATCACGGTGCTGTACCGGCCGGCGCGCCAGCCCTGGCTGCGTGAGCTGGAGGAAACAGCGCGCGCCAGGCCTGCACTGGCCACTGCGCCGGCCACGCTGGCCGGTGTGCGCATGCTGATGCGCGCGCTGCGCAGCGGCCAGACCCTGGGCATGCTGCCCGACCAGGTGCCGCCCGAAGGCATGGGCGTGTGGGCGCCGTTTTTTGGTCAAAGCGCCTACACGATGACGCTGGCGGCGCGGCTGGCGCAGCAAAGCGGCGCGGCCGTGCTGTTGATCTGGGCCGAACGCCTGCCGCGTGGCGCGGGCTACACCGTGCGCCTGCAGCCGCTGGCCGAGCCGCTGCCGGGCCAGGCCGCGCTGGATGACCCGGCCTGGACGCTGGCGTCGGCCGCCGCCATCAACCGCAGCATGGAAGCCGTCATCCTGCAAAGGCCCGAGCAGTACCTGTGGGGCTACCACCGCTACAAACAGCCGCGCCAGGCCGAGGCTGGCGCGTGATGATGACGCGGCTGGCCAACGGTGCCGCGCGTGTACTGCTGGCGACGGTGTGGTTGCTGCACCTGTTGCCGCTGGGCGTGCAGGCCCAGCTAGGGCGTGGCCTGGGCCTGTTGATGCACAGCCTGGCGCGCCAGCGCCGGCACGTCGCGCTGCGCAACGTTGAACGCTGCTTGCCCGAACTCAGCGCGGCGCAGCGGCAGGCGCTGGTGCGCCAGCACTTCCAGTGGCTGGCGCGCAGCCTGCTGGAGCGCGGTGTGCTCTGGTACGCATCGCCCGCAAGACTCAAGCGCCTGATCCAGGTCGAAGGCGACGTGCATCTGGCCGAACGCAGCGCGCAAGCCGTGATGTGGCTGGTGCCGCACTTTCTGGCCGTTGATGTGGCGGGTGCTGCGGTGCAGATTTTCCAGACCCAGCCTGCGTGCAATGTTTACACCGCACAAAGCAACCCGGTGCTCGACCGCGCGCTCAGGAATGGCCGCAACCGCTTCGGTACGGCGCAGATGTTCGCGCGCCAGCAGAGCGCCTTGCCGCTGGTGCGCGCCATCAAGCGCGGCCGCGCGTTCTTCAACCCGTCCGACATGGACTTCGGCCTGCGCGACGCCGCCTTCGTGCCCTTCTTCGGCCACGCTGCGGCCACGCTGCTGGCGCCGTCGCGGCTGGCGCGCAGCCTGGGCATGGTGGTGCAGCCGGTGGTGGCTGAAATCCTGCCCGGCGGCCAGGGCTGGCGCGTCACTTTCATGCCCGCGTGGGCAGACTGGCCCACCGACGATGCCCAGGCCGATGCAGCGCGCATGAATGCCTTCATCGAGCAGCAGATTCGCTTGAACCCGGCGCAGTATCTGTGGGTACACAAGCGCTTCAAGACCCGGCCGCCCGGTGAAGCGTCGTTCTATGACTAAGCCGCCGTCCGCTGCGCAATCAGCCACGGCCCTGCTGCGCCAGGGACTGGCGCTGGGCCTGGCCGATGTCAGTGCCGGCCGGGCTGAACTGCGCGCCGCCGCCGCAGCCTTCGAAGCGCTGGGTGACGCCAATGGCCACACGCTGGCGCAGGCGGCGCTGCTGGTGTTCATCGGCATTGCGGACGACGACTACACCGGCTTCGAAGCCGCCGCCGCCACGCTGATATCGAAGCCGCAACTTGCCCCCTGGGCCGACCCCGCCGACGCGCTGCTGGCCGAGGCCGGCGCCTTGATGGCCGGCAGCTTCCACGCGCTCGACGCGCCCGAGCTGGCCTCGCATGCCGCAGCGATCGCCGACGCACTGGGCAACACCACCATCCCGGCGCCGCTGCGCTGCTGCGCCGGCCTGGCCGCGCTGGGTTACCACAACATCTGCGTGGACCTGGCCAGTGTGATGTGGTTGGAGCTGGCGTTGCGCCCGCTGCTGGCCGACCCGGCCGTCGGCGCGCGGCTGGCCGACGAAGCTTTTCACCTGCTTGTGCAGTCGCACTACCAGTGCGAAGGGCCTGGGCAGGCAGCCGCACTGCGCCAGCGGCGGCTGTCTGCCGGGCAGGCGCCGCCACCGTTGCCGGTGATCGAGCTCAAGCTGCTGTTGCTGGATGCACAGATCGCGCTCGGCGCTGGCCGTGCCGACGAAGGCCACGCTGCGCTGCAACGGGCCGAGCCCTTGCTCGACCCGCGCGCACCGCGCCCGGCGGGTTGGTGGCACCTGCTGCAGTCGCGCCTGCACCTGATGCAGGGCCGCCACCACCAGGCCCTGATTCACGCCCGGCTGGCGTTGCGCCTGGGCACTGCCAGCCAGTTGCCCGAACGCTGGATGGGCGTGACCGTGATGCAGGAAGGGCAGGTGCTGATGGCGCAGGGCGCCTACCTGCAGGCGCTGCCCTTCTTCCAGCGGGCGGGCCGTGCGGCGAGTGGTTCGCAGGCGCGCTTCTGCGAATGCCTGGCACACCTGGCGCGTGCGCTGCACGAGGCCGCCTACGCGGCGACGGGCGAGCGCCAAGCCGCCACGGCGGAGCTGTCCAGCGGCCTGCGGATCGCGCGCGAACTGGCCTGGCCCAACTTCTTCCGCGCCACGCCCGCCGTGGCCGCAGCGGTGTGTACGCTGGCGCTGGAGCGCGACATCGAAGCCACCTTCGTGCGCGAAGTCATTGCCGCGCGCGGCCTGGCGGCGGTGCGGCCCGACCTGGCCGAATGGCCGTGGCCCATCCGCGTGCGCACGCTGGGTGGCTTGCGCATCGAGATTGACGGCCAGAGCCTGGCCTTCAAAGGCAAGGTGGCGAAGAAGCCGCTGGAACTGCTGCTGTTTGTCATCGCGTCCAGCGGCGTCGAGGTGGCGGTGGGCACGGTGGCCTTTGCGCTGTGGCGCGAACTTGAAGGCGACAAGGCCCATGCCGCGCTGACGGTGGCGCTGCACCGCCTGCGCAAGCTGCTGGGCCGCGACGACGCGCTGCTGCTGGACGCGGGCCGCCTGAGCCTGAACCCGCAGCGCGTGTGGGTGGACTGCCTGGCCTTCGAGCAGCTGGCCGACAGCGTCGGCGTGCCCAGCCTCAGCGCGCCAGCCACGGCGCTGCCGCCTGCGGTGCGCGCTGCCGCAGAGCGTGCCCAGGCGCTCTATGGCGGGCCTTTCCTGCACGGCAGCGACGACGAGGCCTGGCAGCTGGTCTATCGCTCGCGTCTGGCCAGCAAATTCAAGCGCATGGTCACGCTGCTGGCACAAGCCGCCACCGCGCGGGGTGACGGTGCTGCAGCCCGCGCCATGCTGGAGCGCGGCCTGGAATTCGACCCGCTGGCCGAAGACCTGGTGCGCGACCTCATGCGCGAACTCATCGCTGCCGGCGAAATGGCCGCCGCGCTGACCGTGTTTGAACGCTGCCGGCTGGCCATCGCGCAGCGCCTGGGCGCCCAGCCTTCGCCGGCGACGCTGAGCCTGCTGGCCCAGGCGCAGGCGCAGGCGCAGGCGCAGACGCAGACGCAGACGCAGACGCAGACGCAGGGCGGCCTGTCCGCTTAGGGGGGGAGGCCGCTGCGGCGGCCATCGGTATGGTTTTCGTAAGGGGTCTGGGTCCAAACTTCCGCATTCACCTTACCCGGAGATCCATGCCATGCTGCACCGACCCTCCCACAGTTTTTTGCACCGTGCCGTCGCGCTGTTCGGCGTTGGACTGCGCGTGAGGGCGCTGAGCGCGATGGTGGCGCTTGCGTCGTCAGCCGCGCCGCTGGCAGCAGCGGCGGCACCGCTCGAAGGCTGCGCCACCCCTGGCGTCTGCACGGCAGGCCTTTCCAGCTACGCCGGCGCCGTGACCCAGTATCAGTTCACCAACATCGTGGGCGCTTATGGCCTGCCCGTGGGGATGGTGCCGGGGCTGAACCAGTATCTCGACGAAACCAGCACCTTGGGCACCGGCGCATTGCGCGCCGAGGTCAACTGGTTCTGCGTCGGCTGCTACACCGACAACCCGTTCTTCAGCAACGCGCTGGCGGGCGTACAAAGCGATTTCGGCATCAACCGGGGCGAAGCGTACACGGGCTTCGGCACCTCGGGCACCGACTGGCAAAGCGCCACCGTGCGTGCCGATGTCGCCATCACCGCCAGTGCAGTGGCCCTGAGCAAATGGCGCGACGTCTGGGTCTTCAGCGCCGACGGCCGCTTCACGGGCACCGTGGCGCTCAGCGGCC
>JANNGN010000494.1:0-2247 GCA_031403895.1 Rubrivivax sp.
GCGGCCGGGCCCGGGTATCCGACAAGCCGGCCCAGGCCCCGGCGCCGATATGCTGGCCCCAACCAGAACGGAGACTCCCGATGCACCTCAGACCATGGTTGCTGGCGCTGGCCTGCACGCTGGCAGGCGTGACCGCCCAAGCCCAGGCTCAAACCCAGGCCTACCCCTCCAAACCCCTGCGCCTGGTGGTGACCTTCCCGCCCGGTGGCGCGCCCGACATCCTGGCGCGCCTGTTCGCCGAGCGTGCCCAGCTCGGCCAGACGGTGGTGGTGGACAACAAACCTGGCGCCGGCGGCAACATCGGCGCGGCCGACGTGGCCAAGTCCGCGCCCGACGGCTACACGCTGGTGATGGCCACCGTGGGCACGCACGCCATCAACGGTGCGCTGTACAGCAAGATGCCCTACGACATGGTGCGCGACTTCACGCCCGTGGCACACGTCGCATCGGCGCCGAATTTGCTGGTCGTGACGAACAGCCTGCCGGTGAAAAACGTGGCCGAGCTGATCGCCTACATGAAGGCGAATCCCGACAAGCTCAGCTTCGGTTCACCCGGCATCGGCACCTCGGTCCACGTGTCGGGTGAACTCTTCAAATCGTTGACCGGCACGCAGATGCAGCATGTGCCGTACAAGGGCCGGCAGTTCGCCATACCCGATCTGGTGGGCGGTTCGATCCAGCTCATGTTCGACAACATGCCCTCGGCCTTGCCGATGGCCAGGGAGGGCAAGATCCGCGCGCTGGCGCAGACGACAGCCACCCGTTCAGCCGCTGCGCCCGACGTGCCCACCGTGGCCGAGACGGTGCCCGGCTTCGAAGCCACCACCTGGTTTGCAATCTTCGCCCCCGCCGGCACCCCGCGCGACGTGGTGCTGCGCCTGAACGCCGAGGTGCAGCGGGTCTTCAAGCTGCCCGACGTGGCCGACAGACTGAAGGCGCTGGGGCTGGAGCCCTGGCTGTCCACACCCGAAGAACTGGCGCGCTACCAGACTGCTGAAATCATCAAGTGGGCCAAGGTCGTGAAGGACTCTGGCGCCAAGGCCGACTGACCACGCACATCCCGGAGGAACCACCATGCACAGCCACCGCCGCCAGTTTGTTTTTGCCGCCGCCAGCAGTATCGCGCTGCCCCGCCTGGCCTGGGCGCAGGCCTACCCGTCACGCACCATTCGCGTCATCTGCCCGTGGCCGGCGGGCGGCTCTACCGACGCCGTCATCCGCGCCTTTGAAGAGAGCGCTGCGAAGACACTTGGGCAACAGGTCATCGTGGACAACAAACCCGGTGCGGGCGGCATGCTGGGTGCCAACGAGCTGGTCAATGCCAAGCCCGACGGCTACACGCTCAGCCAGCTGCCGCACGGCGTGTTCCGCATTCCGCACATGCAGAAGGCGCAGTTCGACACCTTGCGCGACTTCACCTGGATCGCCTGCCTCACCGGCTACACCTTTGGCTTTGTGGTGCCTGCCGATTCACCCATCAAGAGCATCAAGGACCTGGTTGACTACGCGAAAGCCAACCCCGAGAAGTTCACCTACGGCCACACCGGCAACGGCACCAGCCCGCACCTGGCGGTGGAAGAATTTGCGCAGCGCGCCGGCATCAAGCTCACGGCCGTGCCCTTCAAGGGCAATGCCGACAACATGCAGGCGATCCTGGGCGGCCACACGATGGGCGCCAGCGACGCCACTGGCTGGGGCCCGCACGTCGACGCCGGCAAGCTGCGCCTGCTGGCCACCTACGGCAGCAAGCGCACCAAGCGCTGGCCGAACGTGCCCACGCTGGACGAACTGGGCTTTCAGACCGTCAGCGATTCGCCCTTCGGCGTGTGCGGCCCCAAGGGCATGGAGCCGGCCCTGGTGCGCACCCTGCACGACACCTTCAGGAAGACCCTCGAAGACCCGGCCGTGATCGCCACCTTCGACAAGTTCGACCAGACCATCATCTACATGGGCACCGAGGAGTACACCAAGTTCGCGCGCGAAACCTTCGCGGCGGAGAAGTCGACGATCGAGAGGTTGGGGTTGGCGGCCAAGAGCTGAGGGCGGCGCGAAACGCGGCGCTAGAACATGGTGTTGCCGTGCTTCGCCTCGCCGGGCACCACCTGGAGCACGTCCCAGTGTTCCACGATCTTGCCGGCCTCGTCGAAGCGGAAGATGTCGATGCCGGCCCAGTCTGGCTTGCTGTCGGTGGGCCACACCTGGTGGCAATGCAGGACGACGAAATCACCCTCGGCGATGGCGCGCTCG
>JANNGN010000495.1:0-3671 GCA_031403895.1 Rubrivivax sp.
CCAGGTGGCGGCGCTGAAAGCCCGTGTGGCGGAGTACAGCAGCCGCATGGCCCAGGCCCGAGAGTCGATGAAATCGGCGCCGCAGATCGAGGCCGAAGCGGCCCAGCTCAACCGCGACTACGCCATCACCAAGAAGGGCTACGAAGATCTCGTCGCACGACGCCAGTCGGCAGTGATGTCGGGCGATCTCGACGTCGCTTCTGGTGTGGCCGAGTTCAGGCTCATCGACCCGCCGCGCGTGGCGCCAAAGCCCGTTTCGCCAAACCGGCTGCTGTTGCTGCCTTTGGTTCTACTCGCCGCGCTGGGCCTTGGGCTGTTCTTTTCCTTTGCTGCCAGCCAGATGCGCCCGACCTTTTCCAACGCCGAAGACCTTCGCCGGCAGACGGGCCTGCCGCTGTTGGGCGTGGTCACGATGCTGACCACCGATGACGACCGGCATCGCGTGCGCATGAGCCTGTTCCGCTTTGTTGCCGCATCGGGTGGCTTGGTGGGGATGTTTGCTGCCGGGCTGATTGCGATGTCCCTGATGACCCGGTTCGGAGGCTAGACCCGTGAGCAGCCTCATTGAACAAGCCGCGCTGCGCCTGGAGCAGTTGCGCCAGGCAGGCATCGAAATCCCGGAAATTGAGAACCGCCCGTCGCCATTCGCGCCGCCCGCGATGCCGTCCTCGGCATTTGCGCCGCCTGCATTCGCCCCGCTCGCTGCGGACCTGCCCCCCGCCATGCAAGCGCCCATGCACGCGCCCATGCATGCGCCAGCGTCGGTGCCGCGCGCGCACGCAGGCCATGCCGACAATGCCAGCGGCGAGTTGTTTGCCAAGTCGCGCCGGGTCGATCTCGATCTGAGTGCCATTGCCGCTTCGGGCATCGTCACGCCGAACGCGCCGCGCTCGCACATGGCCGACCAGTACCGGGTCATCAAACGACCGCTCATTGCCAACGCGATAGGGCGCGGCGCTGCCACCGTGACGCATGGCAACCTGATCATGGTCACCAGCGCGCTGCCGGGTGAAGGCAAGAGCTTCACGTCGATCAATCTGGCGATGAGCATCGCCGCCGAGCTTGACCACACCGTGATGCTGGTGGACGCCGACGTCGCGCGGCCTTCCATCCTGCGCATGCTTGGTTTGCCCGCAGGGCCTGGTTTGCTGGAATTGCTGGAAGGCAAGGCCGACATGGCCAGCGTGCTGATGCGCACCAACGTTGACAAGCTCACCGTATTGCCCAGCGGGTCACCCCACCCGCGCGCGACTGAATTGCTGGCCAGCGACGCCATGTCGCAGCTACTCGACGACATGGCCACGCGCTACCCCGACCGCATCATCATCTTCGATTCGCCGCCGTTGCTGCTGACCACCGAGTCGCGCGTGCTGGCCACCCACATGGGCCAGATCGTGGTGGTGGTACACGCAGACCGCACACTGCAAGGCACTGTCAAGCAGGCTTTGGCGACCATCGAGTCATGCCCCGTCAAGATGATGGTGCTGAACAAAGCGCGCAGCGGTGCCGGTGGCGCCTATGGCGAAGGGTATGGCTACGGTTACGGCTATGGCTACGGTTACGGCTATGGTTATGGCTACGGTCACGGCGCAAACCACGGCGGAAAGCAGGGTGGCACGGCACCTGCCGAAGCGCCAGCGCCCGGCGATAGCCCGCCGGCCGAGCAGCACGCGCGCTGAACCAAAGCCCATGGACCTCCGTGAACCGACAGCCCGTCGTCTTCGACGCAACGGCCAGCGCAGCCCCCAACTCGCCGCTCTCGCGCCGCTGTGGTTGACCTTGGCATCGATGGGCTTGGGGCTTGGCACTGCCCAGGCCCAGGATGGCGGGGGCAGCCGCTCCACAACCCTGAGCGCCAGCGTCAATACCCAACTCTCCTATCTGGTGAGCAGCCGCACCGGTGGCGTGGACGGCGGTGAATTCGTCGCCGAGTTGCGGCCTGGCGTGCAGCTCAGCAGCCGGTCGGGGCGCGTTGTGGGTTCGCTCAACTACGCGCTGGGACTCTCCTACCGTGCGCGAGACAGTGGCGCACAGAACGTGCAGCACCAGCTCAGCAGTTCCTTTTCGGCCGAGGCAGTGGAACGCTGGATGTACCTTGACGGCTCGGCCACGGTGTCACAGCAGACGGTGTCGGCGTTTGGCCAGCAGTCAACGGCCGACAGCAACCAGAACAACAGCAACCGCGTTGAAGTGCTCAGCGTCAGCCTGTCGCCTTATGTGCGGGGCGTGTTCGGCTCGGCGGTCAGCTACGAAGCGCGGTTGTCGGCCAACGCCACCAATGCCCGGCGCTCGATCACGGCGGATTCGTCGGGGTCCAGCGGGTCTGTCTCGCTGTCGTCAGTGGTCGGTGGCACGTCCCTTGGTTGGGGCCTTTCAGCCATGACCCAGACTTCCGACTTCAGGGCCGGGCGTCAGACGCGGGGCGACCGCTACGCCGCCAGCCTGAGCTACATCCCCGACCCCGAACTGAGCTTCAGCGCGCGGGGCGGCCAGGAATCCACCGACGCGGCGGGCGCTTCGAAAGCAACCACCAGCAACTGGGGTGCCGGCGTCACCTGGCGTCCGACCGACCGCACGCGTTTGCAACTCGATACCGACGAGCGCTACTTCGGTCGTGCGTACCGCGTGTCGCTGGATCACCGGATGGCGTCCTCCTCGCTGCAGTTCAGCAGCAGCCGCGATTCTTCGAACGGTTCAAGCGGCGGGTCCGGGCAGCGCCTGACCCTGTACGAAGTGTTTTTCGCGCAGTTTGCGTCCGTGCAGCCCGATCCTGTGCTGCGCGACTTGATGGTGCTGGACTTCCTGCGCGCCCAGAACCTGGACCCGAACGCTTTCGTCCCCGGCGGCTTCCTCAACACCTCGGTCACGGTGCAAGAGCGGCACCAACTCACCCTGTCGTACGCCGGCCTGCGCATGGCCGGCAGCGTGCAGGCATTTGCCAGCAGCACGAGCGTCATCGACGCTGCGGCGGTCTCCTCGATCAACCAGAACGCAAGCCAGTGGGGCTATATGGCCAATGCCTCCTACCGACTGACCCCAGACGCTTCGCTCGCGCTCACCGGCTCGCGGCTGCTGACCCAGGGCAATGCCACCCGCAATGGCACCAACCTGAAATCCCTCTCGCTGAGCCTGAGCGGCCAGCTTGCACGGCGCACCTCGGCGTCTGTGAGTGCGCGCTACAGCGTCTTCAACAGCGACACCAATCCCTATCGCGAGGCGGCGATCACCGCGTCGCTGAGCCAGCGGTTCTGACCCGCACTTCCTACCATGTACGAAGCCTTCTACGGGTTGACCGCCAAGCCCTTCCAGCTCAACCCTGACCCGAGCTTCTACTTCGCCAGCAAGCAGCACCGGCGCGCCAAGGCCTACCTGGAATACGGCGTCTCGCGCAACGAAGGTTTCATCGTCATCACGGGTGAAATCGGCGCCGGCAAGACGATGGTGCTGCGCAGCCTGATCGAAGGCCTGAACGGCAGCAACGTCATCACCGGCCACCTCGTCACCACGCAGCTTGGCGCCGAGGACACGCTGCGCATGGTGGGCGCGGCCTTCGGCTTTCGTGTCAAGGACGTGCCGAAGAGCGAACTCCTCATCACGCTGGAAGCCTTCCTCATCAGCCAGACCAGCAAGGGCAAGCGCTGCCTGCTGATCGTGGACGAAGCGCAGAACCT
>JANNGN010000496.1:0-10267 GCA_031403895.1 Rubrivivax sp.
GCGATCAGGCCGGACAGATACGCCGGCTCCTGGATGTAGTTGTCGAAAACGCTGAAGTTGGGTTCCTGCGGCTTGCCGCTGCTGCCCATCAGGAAGCTGATCTTCGGGTAGTCCTTGGCCACCTTGCGGGCTGCGGCTTCAACCGCGAATGACTCGCCGACGATGAAGGTGTGGCCCTTCTCGGCGTACTGGCGCATGACCCGTTCGTAGTCGGCGTTGGCGACGCTTTCACTGAACACGTACTCGATCTCGCCGCGCGCCTGCGCCGCTTTCAGCGCCTTGTCGATGCGGCTGACCCATTGCTGTTCGACCGGCACCGTGTAGATCGCGGCGACCTTGACTTTGCTCTGGGCGAAGGCGGGGGCGTGGGCGCCGACGCACAGCGCAACGGCGGCGGCCAGGGCATGGCGGCGGGGTATTGACATCAACATGGGCATGGGCATGGGCGGCTCCTCGGGGGTTGCGGTGGGTCTGTCGTGCAGCGGGGTTATAGCAAGTCCTGTTCCCTTGGCTTGCCAGGCGTGTTGAACCGGGGCCGGCGCCTAGAATCGCGGCGCCGCGCAGGAACCGAGCACTTCCCACAACCGTCGCCGCGCGGCCGGGCGGGGGGCATGCCGCAGCCCCCGCTGCTGCTTTTCACCTCACACCGCATGAATCCGTCTGCCCCGCCCGCCCTTTCCAGTCTCACTGCGCTGTCGCCACTGGATGGCCGTTACGCGCCCAAGCTGGCTGCGCTGCGGCCGCTGCTGTCCGAGCTGGGCCTGATGCACCGGCGCGTGCAGGTCGAAGTGGAATGGTTCATCGCCTTGTCCGACGCCGGTTTCGAAGAATTCAAGCCGTTGTCGCCAGCCGCGCGCAGCCTGTTGCGCCAGCGTGTGCAGGACTTTTCCGAAGCCGATGCGCAGGCCATCAAGGACATTGAAAAAACCACCAATCACGACGTGAAGGCGGTGGAGTACTGGCTCAAGGGCTGTTTCACCGGCCACGCCGAACTGCAACGTGTCGCGGAGTTTGTGCATTTCGCCTGCACCAGCGAAGACATCAACAACACGAGCCATGCGCTGATGCTGCAGGCCGCGCGCGCGCAGGTGCTGCTGCCGGCGCTGGACCGGCTGCAGGCCAAGCTGACGCAGATGGCGCATGCGCAAGCGGCGGTGCCGATGCTCAGCCTCACGCACGGCCAGACCGCCAGCCCCACCACGGTGGGCAAAGAGGTGGCCAACGTGGCGGCGCGGCTGGCCACGGCGCGCAGCCGCATCGCGGCGGTGCCGCTGCTCGCCAAGATGAACGGCGCGGTCGGCAACTACAACGCGCACCTGGCGGCCTACCCCGGCTTTGACTGGGAAGCCTTCAGCCGCCGCGTCGTGCAGGACCAGCTGGGCCTGGTCTTCAACCCCTACACGATCCAGATCGAGCCGCACGACTGCATGGCCGAGCTGTTCGACGCCGTCGCGCGCGCCAACACCGTGCTCATCGACTGGAGCCGCGACGTCTGGGGTTATGTCTCGCTCGGTTACTTCAAGCAGCGCGTGAAGAAGGGCGAGGTGGGTTCTTCGACCATGCCGCACAAGGTCAACCCGATCGACTTTGAAAACGCCGAGGGCAACTTCGGCCTTGCCAACGCGCTGCTCTCCCACATGAGCCACAAGCTGCCCATCAGCCGCTGGCAGCGCGACCTGAGCGACAGCACCGTGCTGCGCAACATGGGCGTGGCGCTGGGCTACACGGTGCTGGCGCTGGACAGCCTGGCGCGTGGCCTTGACAAGCTGGAGTTGAACGAGGCCGCACTCGCAGCCGACCTCGACGCTGCCTGGGAAGTGCTGGCCGAACCGGTGCAGACGGTGATGCGCCGCCACGGCCTGCTGAACCCCTACGACCAGCTGAAGGACTTCACCCAGGGCACGCCCATCACGCGCGAACTGATGCAGGGCTTCATCCAGGGCCTGGCCATTCCCGAAGCCGACAAGCAGCGGCTGCTGGCCCTGACACCCGGCAGCTACACCGGCATGGCCGCAGAACTGGCGCTGCGTTGGGGCACGCAAGCTGACAAAGGCACACCGTGAGCTTTCGCGCCCAGCTCGCCGCAGCCGAGGCCGCGAATGCGTCGATGCTGTGCGTGGGGCTCGACCCGGAGCCGGCGAAGTTTCCGCTCGCCTGGCGCGACGACCCGCGCCGCATCTTCGACTTCTGCGCGGCCATCGTCGGCGCCACCAAAGACCTGGTGATCGCCTTCAAGCCGCAGATCGCCTACTTCGCGGCGCAGCGTGCCGAAGACCAGCTCGAGCGGCTGATCGCCCACATCCACACCGTAGCGCCCGGCGTGCCAGTGATCCTGGACGCCAAGCGCGGCGACATTGGCGCCACCGCTGAGCAGTACGCGCGCGAGGTCTTTGAACGGTACCGCGCCGACGCGGTGACGCTGTCGCCCTTCATGGGCCTGGACTCCATCGAGCCCTACAAACGCTATGCCGGCAAGGGCTTGATCCTGCTCTGCCGCACCTCCAACCCCGGCGGCAGCGACTTGCAGTCGCAAGTGCTGGAAGGCGGCGAAATTCTGTACGAACGCATCGCGCGGCTGGCGGCCGGCGAATGGGGAAGAAGCGCTGCTGGGTCCGGTGCTGAACTGGGCCTGGTGGTGGGCGCCACCTATCCCGCAGAAGTGGCGCGCGTGCGGGCACTCGCACCGACGCTGCCGCTGCTGATCCCGGGCATCGGCGCGCAAGGCGGTGACGCCGAAGCCACTGTGCGTGCGGGCTGGCGCCCGGCCGGGCCGGTGATCGTCAGCTCGTCGCGCGCGGTGCTCTACGCCGGCGCTGATGGCGACACTGGCGCCGACACTGGCGCCAGCACGGCGGACGCCTTCGCGCAGGCGGCACGCCGCGTTGCCGTGGTCATGCGCACCCGGTTGCAAGCCGGCCGGCACTGATCGCAATGGGCCGCGCACCGCCGATCGACCTTGACCGTTCGATCCCGGTGCTGGTGCGGCGCGAAGAGCCGCCGCCCAGCGGCCCGCCGGCGCAGCTGGTGCGGCGCTTCATCGTGATCCTGGCGATCACCGCCGCCACCTCAGCCGTGTTGTTGCTGGCCTTCCACCCCGACACGGCCCGTGTCGCCCCGGTGGTGCTGGCCTACAGCGTGATGGCCTTGCTGGGCGTCCTGTGCCGGCAGCTACCACCCAAGTGGCTGACGCGTGCCCTGACGGGGCTCCTGATGGGGGCGGTGGCCGCCATGGGGTTGGCCGCGCTGCGCCTGGGCTGGGGCCTGTCGGCGCCAGCGCTGCTGCTGGTGCCGCTGCTGGTGTGTGTACTCAGCAGCGTCGGCGGCCGGCGCGCCGGCGCCACACTGGCCGGGACGTCGGCGCTGGTGTTGTTCGGCGTTGCCATGGTCCAGCCGGCTGCTTCGTTGCCACCCGGCTGGCCGGCTCTTGGGTGGCTGCTGGCGGTGCATCTGCTGGGCATCGCCGTCGGCCTGGCGCTGGGCGATGTGCTGGCCCGCGTGCTCGCCCAGGCGGTGCGCGCGGCGCGCCAGCGCGAGCAGCGCTTTCGCCGCCTGCTCGCGCTGGCGGCCGACGCGTACTGGGAAATCGACTGCCACTACCGGCTCGTGGCCGCCGGCCAGCAGGACCACGAGCTGCGTGCGCTCGAAGCCCACGACGGGCTGGGCGCCACGCCCTGGGACTTGCCACGCTTTGCCTGCGAGCCCGAGACGCTGGACGCGCTGATGGCCGACCTGGAGATGCGCGCCCCTTTCCGCGACCGCGCCTTCCACTGGCGCAACCGCGACGGCAGCCTGCGTTCGTACCTGGCTAGCGGCGAGCCGCGCTTTGACGAGCGCGGTGTCTTCAAAGGCTATTGGGGCGTGGCGCGTGACGTCACCGCGATGCAGGCTGCGCGCGCCGAATTGCAGGCCACCGAGACGCGCTACCAGGAACTCTTTGCGCGCATGCCGACGCCGCTGGTGCTGCACCGCCATGGCCGCGTCATCGACGCCAACCCGGTGGCGGTCAGGCTCTTCGGCCATGCCGAGCTGTCCGACATGCTGGGCACCGACCTGCTGGCGCACTTTGCCAACGGCGACTCGCGCGACCGCGCGCTTTTGCGCACGCAGCAGTTGCTGGCCATGCCCGAAGGCGCGGCGCTGCCGGTGACGAATCTGCAGTTCCTGGTGCAGGGCAAGGTGCTGACGGTGCAGGCCACTGGCGTGCGCGTGCAGGCCGACGGTGGACCGGCCGTGCTGTCGATCTTTGTTGATACGAGCGAGCGCCTGGCGGCCGAAGAAGCGGTGCGCCGTTCAGAAGCCATGCTCTCGCATGTGGTGGACACCAGCCCTGACCTGATCACGCTGACTGAGGTTGCCAGCGGCCGCTACGTGATGGTCAACCAGGCCTTCGAACGGGTCAGCGGCTGGCGCGCCGCCGACACCGTGGGCCGCACCGCACTGGAGCTCGGCATCTGGGCCAGCGACGCCGCGCGTGCAGCGTTCGTGGCCCAGCTGCGCGACAAAGGCAGCGTTGCCGACCTGCCAGTGAGCTTTTTCAACAAGTCCGGCGTCGAGGTTGCGATGCGCGTATCGGCGGCGCGTTTCGTGATGGACCGGCGCGACTACATGGTGATCAACGCACGCGACTTCAGCATCGGTGAACGCGACCGCCTGGAGCGTGCGGCCATTCTGGACAACGCCTCGATTGGCATTGCCGTCATTCGCCAGCGCCGCTTCGTGCTGGCCAATCCACACCTCGAGCGCATCTTCGGCTGGCCCCCGGGCACGCTGCTCGGGCAGTCCGAGTCGGTGGTCTGGCCGACTGAAGACGACTACCTGGAAGTCGGCCGCATGGCCAGCCCGCTGCTGAAGCGCGGCGAACCCGTCGAGCTGGAGCGCGAGGGCCGGCGCTGCGACGGCAGCGTCTTCCACATGCTGGTGCGCGGCTGCGCCATCGACCCCACGCGGCCCGCTGCCGGCGGCACGGCGTGGATCGTCGAGGACGTGACCCCGCGCCGCCAGTTCGAGCAGGCGCTGGCGCGCGCACGCGACGACGCCGAAGCCGCCAACCGCGCCAAGAGCGCCTTCCTGGCCAACACCAGCCACGAGCTGCGCACGCCGCTCAACGGCATCATCGGCCTGGCGCGCATGGCCCGCGCTCCTGGCGTCAGCGAGGCCCTGCGCCAGCAGTACCTGCAGCAGATCGGCGACAGCGCGCAGTCGCTGGCGGGCATCATTTCCGACATCCTCGACCTGTCCAAGATCGAAGCCGGCAAGCTGCAGATCGAGGCCGCCGCCTTTGACCTGGGCGAGTTGCTGCGCACGCTGGCGCACACCTACCAGACGCTGGCCGCTGCACGCGGCCTGGTGCTGCAACTTGTGGTGGACGAAACGCTGGCGGGCCATGTCCTGGGCGACGCGCTGCGCGTGCGCCAGGTCATCACCAATTTTCTGTCCAACGCCCTCAAGTTCACGGCCGCAGGCCAGGTGCGTGTGCGGGCGCGGCGCGAGGCGGGCGGTATGGCGAGCATGGCTGGCATGGTGCGCATCGAGGTCACCGACACCGGGCCCGGCATCGCGCTGCACACGCTTGAGCAACTCTTCAAGCCCTTCACGCAGGCCGACCAGTCAACCACGCGGCGCTTCGGCGGCACCGGCCTCGGGCTGTCCATCTGCCGTGAGCTGGCCGCGCTGATGGGCGGCACGGTGGGCGTGGACAGCGAGCCGGGCCAAGGCAGCCGCTTCTGGGCGCTGCTGCCATTGCCGCCGTCACCGCCATTGCCGCGCGGTGCTGCAGCGACAGCCGCGCCCGCGCGGGCGGCAGCGGACAGCCTGGCGGGCACCCATGTGCTGATGGTGGAAGACAACGCCGTCAACATGATGATCGCCGTCGCCATGCTGCAGAACTGGGGCGTGCGGGTCACGCAAGCGGCAGACGGCCGCGAGGCCGTGGCTGCGGTGCAGCGCAATGCTGCGGCCGGCCAACCCTTTGACGCGGTGCTGATGGACGTCCAGATGCCGGTCATGAGCGGCCACGAAGCCACGCGCGCGCTGCGTCTGCTGGAAGCGGGCCGCTGCCTGCCGATCATCGCGCTCACCGCTGCAGCGCTGGTGACCGAACGCGAAGAAGCGCTGCGCGCCGGCATGGACGACTTTCTCACCAAGCCGATCGATCCTGAAAAGCTGCACGCTGCGCTGCTGCGTTGCCGCGCGCAGGGCACGCCACAGACGCTGCGCCCGACCGGCGCCTAGATGCTGCTGAGCGGCATCGGCTTGCCCGTCAGGTAACCCTGCACGAGCTGGAACCCCATGTCGCGGCAGACCACCGCTTCGGCTTCGAGTTCCACCCCTTCGGCCAGCGGCACCGAACCCAGGTCGAGCACCAGGCGCACGAGGTCGCGCACGACGCGCTGTTTGCGCTCACTGGCTTCGTGGATGCCATGCACCAGGCCCATGTCGAACTTGACGAAGTGCGCCGGCACTTCACCCAGTTCATTCAGCCGTGCCTGGCCGGCACCAAAGTCGTCGTAGGCAAAGCTGACGTTGATCTCGGCCAGGCGCGCGGCCAGGTCCTTCATGCGTTCAATTTCCATGACGGCGGTTTCGTGTACCTCCACCACCAGGTCGGGCGCGTCCTGCTGCGCACGCAACTGCTTCAACTCTTCGAAAAAACTTTCGGCGAAGGTTTCTTTCGGGTGCGAGTTGACGAACAGCTTGGTGCCCTTCAGGCGCGGCGTCAGGGCCGCGATGCCGTGGTTGCGGAAGGCCGCGCTCAGCTCGGCCTCGCGGTCGAGCATGGCCGCCAGGTGAAACAGGTGGACCGGCGAGGCCGGCAGGTCCGGGTGCGTGCTGCGGCCCAGCAGTTCATAGGCAAAGAGCTTGCCGCTGTGGGCATCGACGATTGGCTGCGCCGCCGCCGACAGGCCCTGGCCGCGCAGCAGGTCCATGAACTGGCGTTCGTGGCGCACGAAGTTTTCGCTCAGCGCGCTGCCGACGGGCGCGATCAGCGTGCGCTCGCCGTCGTCGGCCTGCTGCGCCATGCGGGTGGCGGTTTCCACGCCCAGCCGGTACTCGGCATTGCCGAAATGGATGACGTCGTTTTCCGTCACCGCGCGCGCGCTGCGGATGCGCTCGCGGTTGACGAAGGTGCCGTTGGTGCTGTCCAGGTCGGCCAGGCGCAGCATGCCGCCGTCGCCGGGCTGGAATTCAGCGTGCTGGCGCGACAGGCCGCGCGCGTCCACGGCGAGGTCGTTGCTGGCGTCGCGGCCGACACGGAAGGGCAGTTTGTGGATCGCATGCGTCAAGCGCGAGCCGTCGGTGGCCACGCTTTCCAGGAACCAGGCTTTGTTCACAAGACCCCATCGCGGCGTTGCACCAGCCCTTTGCGGGCCAGTCTTGAAAGCCAATGTAAACCCAAACCGGAGCCGGATGGTGCTCGCATCCCCCCGGGCCGGGGGGCAGAATCCGCCGCCATGCCGCTGACCATCACGCACCACGAATTTGCCTCGTATTTCGCGGGCGTTTCGAGCTGCCCGCCGTCGCAGGCGCGGGCCGTCAGCACGTCGGCGGTCTGCAGCTACCGCCGCGTGGGCGACGTGCTGGTGCTGCACCACACCGAAGTGCCGCGCGCCTTGCAAGGCCAGGGCCTGGCGGGTGAACTGGTGCAGGCGGTGCTCGACTGGGCGCGTGCAGAGGGCTTGCGGGTGCGCCCGACGTGCAGTTATGTCGCGGCCTACATGCGGCGCCATGTCGAGACGCAGGACCTGCTTGAAAACAAGCATTCGAAACCGCAGGAGAGCTGAGATGGAACCCACCCGCCGTGCCGCACTGGCGCTGTCTGTTGCCGCCGCGTTGATGCACTGGGCCGCACCTGCATTCGCGCAATCGGTGTTTCCGAACAAGCCCGTGAAGCTGCTCGTCGGCTTCCCGGCCGGCGGCCCGCTGGACGCCCACGCGCGCCTGCTGGCCGACCGGCTGGGCCAGTTGCTCGGGCAGCCTGTGATCGTCGATTACAAGGCCGGCGCGGGCGGCAGCGTGGGTGCCGACTTCGTCGCCAAAAGCGACGCCGACGGCTACACGCTGCTGATGGCCAACACCGGCACCATGACCATCAACCCGGCCATCTACCCGAAGAACCCGTACCAGACGCTGCGCGACTTCGCACCCGTGGCGCGCACGGCGATGCAGCCGTTGGCGATTCTGATCAACCCCGGCGTGCCGGCCAACAGCATCAAGGAACTGGTGACGCTGGCGAAGAAGAATCCCGGCAAGCTCAACTACGGCTCGGCGGGAAACGGCGGCATCAGCCACCTCGTGCCCGAGATGTTCAAGGCCGCCACCGGCACCTTCATCGTCCACATCCCCTACCGCGGCAGCGCGCCGGCCTTCACGGACCTGCTGGCGGGCCAGGTGCAGATGATGGCCGAGTCGATTCCGCAGGCCGTGCAGTACGTCAAGCAGGGCAAGTTGCGCGCGCTGGCCGTCACCAGCCGCGAGCGCAGCAGCGCGCTGCCCGACACGCCCACGCTGATTGAATCGGGGCTGAAAGACTTCGACGTCGTCGGTTTCTACGGCGTGCTCGCGCCTGCCGCCACACCGAAGGCCGTGGTGGAAAAACTGGCCGCAGCCCTCAAGGCCACGCTCGACACGCCCGACATCAAGAGCCGCATGGTGGCGCAAGGTGCCGACCCGGCTTTCCTGGGCCCGGACGACTTCACGCGCTACCTGGGCGCTGAAATGCCGAAGTGGGCAAAGGCCGTGAAGGACTCGGGCGCGCGTCTGGATTGAGCCACCGGTGGCCAGCCGATGATTTCTGTCTTGACAGAATTTGCCCGCAGGAACACAGTGGCGCCATGGACCTCTCACCGACCCTCTCGCGCTTCGTCCTGCACTGGGGCGAGATGGGCGCCCGCTGGGGCGTCAACCGCAGCGTGGCGCAGATCCACGCCCTGCTCTACATCCTGGGCCGGCCGATGCACGCCGAGGAAATTGCCGACACGCTGGGCGTCGCGCGCTCCAACGTCAGCACCAGCCTGCGTGAACTGCAGGGCTGGAACTTGGTCCGCCTGACGCACCTGGCGGGCGACCGGCGCGACCACTTCGAAACCTCCACCCAGGTCTGGGAGTTGGTGCGCACTATCGTCAAAGAACGCCAGAAGAGAGAGATCGCGCCCACCGTGGCCGTGCTGCGCGAGCTGCTGGCCGACCCGGCGGTGAGCCGCGAACCCGCCGCCGCCAAGCTGCGCATGCAAGAGACGCTGGAGCTGCTGGAGACGCTCACCGCCTGGAGCGACGAGATGCTGCGGCTGGACACCGACACCCTGTCCAAGGTGCTGAAGCTGGGCGCGCGCATCAAAAAGCTGATCCAGCGCGGTCCGGCCGACGATGCCGGCATCACACCGGCGCATCTGCTCGGCCCCTGAAGCGCGGGTCCACCAGGCGCTGGTTCGGTTATCCACTGATTGCTGACTTTTCGCACGTCCGTATGTTTCTCAAAAGACAGAAATGACTGCTAGGAACGCCATGAAACGCTACCCCCTCACTTTGCTTTACGACGCTGCCTGCCCGGTCTGTTCGCTGGAGATGGACCACCTGCGCGAACGCAACACGCTCGGCCATCTGGCCTTCATCGACATCGCCGCGCCGGGTTTTGACGCCGCGCGCCACGGCGCCACGCTGGCTGAATTGCAGGCCCAGATGCACGGCGTGCGGCCGGACGGCAGCCACCTCATCGGCCTGGCTGCGCTGCGCGAGGCCTACGCCGCCGTCGGCCTGGGCTGGGTGCTCAACGCCACCGCGTGGGGCCCGTTGGCGCCGCTGGCGGATGCCGGCTACCGCGTATTTGCACGCCACCGGCAGAGCATTTCACGGGTGGCCGCGCCCTTCATCGCGGCCTTGCGCACCGTGCGTGCGCGCCGCACGGCAGCGGCGATGGCGCGCTGCCAGGCCGGCGAGTGTGCGCTGCATGAGGTGCGTCCACCGGCAAAAGAGATGGCAGGAGCGGGATCATGAAAGTGCTGGTCTGTGGTGCCACGGGTTGCATCGGCCAGGCGGTGGTGCGGGCGCTGCGCTCGCGCGGCCACCAGGTGGTGCAGGGTTTGCGGCAGGGGTCCGATGAGACAGGGCAAGTGCAAAGCTGGCGGCTGGACTTCATGGTGCCAACGGCGCCCCAGGCCTGGGCCGAACGGCTGACGCAATCGCGCATCGACGCGGTGGTCAACTGCGCCGGCATCCTGCTGCCGCGCCACGGCCAGAGCTTCGAGCGCGTACACGCACAAGGGCCGACCGA
>JANNGN010000497.1:0-2191 GCA_031403895.1 Rubrivivax sp.
CGGGGGTGCGCCAGGCGATGCGGCGGGCACGCAGCACGCCCGTCATCAGCACCAGGCCCACCAGCGAGCGGTAGAGCACGATCTCGCCAGCGCCGTAGTGCGTCGAAGCCAGCTTCACGCACGCGCCCATCAGCGCGAAGAGCAGGCTCGCCCACACCATCAACCAGGTGGCGCTCACTGGTGTACCTTCGTGCTGCGCACTCCGGTATTCGCCCTTCGGACGGCCGGGCGCGCTCATGCACGCCCTTCAGCCGCCCGGCGGGCAACACGCATCAGCGACCCGCCGCGAGCAGCCCCATCTCGCGCCGGTACCACTCGTGGAACTGCTGCATGCCGTCTTCCATTGGGCTCTGATAAGGGCCGGCGTCGTCGTCGTCGCCGCGCTCCATCAGCGCCTGGCGGCCGGCGTCCATGCGCAGCGCGATCTCGTCGTCCTCAGAACAGGTTTCCATGTACGCCGCTTGCTGCGCATCGACGAAGTCGCGTTCGAAAGCTGCCACTTCTTCAGGGTAGAAAAACTCCACCATGTTCAGCGTCTTGCGCGGCCCGCGCGGGAACAGCGTCGATACCACCAGCACATGCGGATACCACTCCACCATCACCGTCGGGTGGTAGGTCAGCCAGATGGCGCCATGCTTCGGCGCCTGGCCGCCACCCAGGCGCAGCACTTCTTGGTGCAGGCGCTGATAGACGCCCGAGCCGGCCTTGGCCAGCGCCTTGTTGACACCCACCGTCTGCACCGAGTGGTGGCGGCCGAACTCCCAGGCCAGGTCTTCGCAGCTCACGAACTGACCCAGGCCGGGGTGGAAGGGGCCGACGTGGTAGTCCTCCAGATAGACCTCAATGAAGGTCTTCCAGTTGTAGTCGCACTCGTGCAGCACGGCGCGGTCGTACACGTAGCCGCTGAAGTCGAGCTGCGCCGCCGGGCCGAGTTTGGCCAGGTCGGCTTTCACGTCGCGGCCGTTGTGCTCGAACAACAAGCCGTGCCAGTTCTGCAACGGGTAGTTGCGCAGGTTCAGGCACGGGTCTTCGTCGAAGTGGGGCGCGCCGAGCAGGCGGCCGTGCAGGTCGTAGGTCCAGCGGTGCAGCGGGCAGACGATGTTCGCCGCTGTCTGGCCACGGCCCTTGAGCATGATGGCCTGGCGATGGCGGCAGACGTTCGACAGCAGTTCCACGCCGACCCGTGTCCGCACGAGCGCCCGCCCTTCGCCTTCTTGCACCAGCGTCGAGTAGTCACCGACGGCGGGCACGGCCAATTCGTGCCCCAGGTAGCGGGGTGAATGCTGAAAGATGAGGGCTTGTTCGCGGCGGAACAGGGCCTCGTCGAAATAGCTGCTGACCGGGAGTTGGAGCCGGCTGCGCTCCAGGGATTCGAGGCTGACGCTCAGGTCCGACATGTTCTGACCGGATCCCCTTTGAAGGAATGGTGCAATGAAGAAGTGACCATCGGGGCCGGGGTTGGCACCAGGGCACCAGACAGCGTGTTTGTGAAGGCGTCGCACAGCTCAGGGGCTGGTCAACGGCCGGCGATTCTAGCTGGGGGGGCTTCGGCGCGCGTCTGGCTGGGCCGACGCGACGCGACGGCCATGCCGAGCCGGTTTGGCTGGCGCAACGATTGTCTAGAATACCCAACAGATTTCTCGCACCAGAATGACGCGCAGCGCCGCCAACCCACACCCAGTGCCCAAAGAGCCCAAACCGCCGAAAGAACCCGCCAGCTACGAGCAGGCCCTGGCCGAGCTGGACCGCCTGGTGCAGCAGATGGAAGGCGGGCAACTGCCGCTGGACCAGTTGCTGGATGGCTATCGCCGCGGCGCCGAACTGCTGGCCTTTTGCCGCACGCGGCTGCAGGCGGTGGAAGACCAGGTCAAGCTGCTCGATGACGGCGTGCTCAAGCCCTGGGTGGCGGCGTGAAACAGGCGCTGGCAGTGGCCCGTATCGACGACCCCGCCGACCCCGACCTTTGGGCGCGCCAGGAACTTGCAGCCGTGGAAGCCGCGCTCGAAGCCTGGGTGCCGCAGGCAGCGCCCGCCGGCCTGGGCCAGGCCATGCGCTACGGCGTGCTCGACGGTGGCAAACGACTGCGCCCGCTGCTGGTCCTGGCCAGCTGCCAGGCGGTGGCTGGCGAGCGCAATGCCGCCCTGCGCGCTGCGGTGGCGGTGGAACTGATCCACGCCTACTCACTCGTGCA
>JANNGN010000498.1:0-7189 GCA_031403895.1 Rubrivivax sp.
TGAACCTTGCGCTGGACAGACTGCAGCGCATCTAAGGGGCTGCGGGTCGCCCGCTCAGGGCCGCCGAATCGGCTGCGTCTCTTCGTCCAGCAGGTCGAAGATGCTGGTTGGCCGTTCGGCCGCCGAAACATCAAAGTCCACCGGGCCCGTGGGCCGGTCATCGGGCGGCATGGTGTCGCGGAAGGCGTCGCGCTCCAGGCCCAGGAAAGGCGCAGGCGCGGTGCTGCTGAATTCGCCACCGTCGGCCAGCGGCAGCAAGAGGTCGACATTGCCGGTCTCCGCCGCCTCGCGGTCCAGCAGGTCACGCGCCAGGGAATACAGGAACAACACTTCGCGGTAGGCGGGCAGGTCAAAGAGCTCGCCGCGCGACTTGCGGAAGAGCAGCGCTTCAAGCTCGGCCATCGCGTCCAGCGGCCGCGTCCACACCTGTTGCAGCCGCGGCAGCACGCCACCGTAGTCGTCGAGTGTGCGGCCGTGCCCCAGGTCTACGCCCCACGCCGGGGCGTAAGCGTTGAAGCGGAGGTTGAAGCGGCTGCGGATGCGCTCGTAAGCCTCGCGCTCGTCGCGCCGGTGGTGAATTTCGAGCAGCTTCAGGTAGGGCAGCGGGCTGCCGCCCCCCGTGCTGCGCAGGTGTTCGGCCAGCAGGTCGATGGCGGCGTCGTCCTGCCCCAGCACGACAAAGAATTCGGCCTGCTGTTCAAGGTCGATGAGTTCTTCGATTGAAACGTCGCGCGGTGCGCCACCATCTGGCAGCGCGCCGGGTGGCAGCGGCTCGGTGCGCTGCATGGCGGGGTCATGCTCAAGATCGGTCGTGCTGACCAGCTCGGGAGCGGCGGTTGAATCAGGCGGCGGCCAAGCGACCGGCGGCGCTGGTGGCGGCCACGCGGGCGCCGATCGCGCCCGGTTGGCCGGCGGTGGCGAGGGGCGCTGCAGTTCTGATGTGACAAACGGAATCGGCGCGGTGGGCTGACGGCTCGGGGCCATGTCCTGCGCCGGTACCGCCACGCTGGCCGCGCTGGCATCGCGCCAGCCCTGCTGCCTGGCCGCTTGCACCCGGCCCAGGCGCCAGGCCAGCCAGGCGGCCAGTGCAGCCAGCAACGCTGCCATCACCATCAGCGGCAGCATCCAGCCGCTGGCGCCTTCGGTGTCGGCCAGGCGCTGCCTGAATTGCGCGGCCAGGTCGCGGTGGATCCTGGATTCGGTGCGCAGTTGCTCCACCGTGCGTTCAAGTACCGCCATGCGCTCGGCCGATGCCGATGCCGCCGACGCCGCAGCGCGCGCGGCGCTGGCGGCCTGCGCCACGGCGACGAGTGCTTCTTCCACCGCGACAGCTGCGGCGCCGCGCATCGGGGCCTCTGCCGGTTCGAGCATCAGCCGCGGCGGTGCAGCGGCCGTCGCGATCTTGGCGATGTTGGCGCTGTTGGCGATGTTGGCTGTCCTGGCGGTGCTCGCAGCTTTGGTGGCGTTGGCAGATTTGGCAGCAGCACGTGCCGCGTTGCGCCGCTGGGTCTGCGACCGCGCCGTTGTGGGCGATGCTGCCGGCGCGGATTCAGCGCGACTGCGCGGCGACCTGGGCGCCGGCACGGCCGCCCGCAGCGCGCTGGCATCGGCTTCGGAGCGTGGGACTGACGGGTTTGCAGCATCCGACGCGTTCAAGGTGGACAGCGCCAGTGGCGCCGGCGCTGCATCCGGCACCTGCGCCGGATTGGCAGCAAAGGCCGGCGCGGTGGCCTGGGCTGATGTGTGCGGTGGGTCGGCCAGCACCACGTAGCGCCGTGTCATGCGGGACGTGCAGCCCACGGACAGCTGAATGCCGATCACGGGCTCGTCGATGCTGGTTTGAGTCTGCACGCGCACGCGGGCGGTCTCGGGGCCCGTCACTTCGAGCAGGGCCCGCACGAGGCCCGGCGGGACGCGGCGGTCACCGGCGGTGACTTCGGCCGTGACGCACTCGGGCGCGAGGCTGTCACCGGCGTCCAGCCGCACCTGGACCGCGAAGTCAAGTGGCTGGCCCAGAACGGCACTGGATGCGCCGGACCCGAACCCAGCCGCAGCAGCCGCTACCACCGCCAGGGCCGTGAGACTGCCAATCGTCAGCGACAGCCACGGCCGATGTGTGTGCATGCGATAAATGGTGCGTCCAAGCCCAGTGGTAAACGACTCTAGCAGAAGACATTCGGCCCAGAAGGCTTCAAAAGGCCGATGAGCGGGCCTATTCGTGGCCTGTTCGTAGCCTGCTCGTAGCCTGCTCGCGAAACGCCCTGCCGCCGTCGCAACAGCGGCTCAGGTGTCGTAGCCCGGCAGGCGACGGTCCAGCCGGCGCAGCAAACCGGGCCAACTCAACTGCGCGCCCTGGCCGCGCGTGGCCTCGGCGGCCTGCTGACGCGCGGTGGCGATGATGCGCGGGTCCACGCTGACGAGATTCGTGCCGCCGCTCATGGCGCGGATCTGGATCGTGCAGACAGTCTCGAAGAGATACATCGCCACGAAAGCATCGGCCACCGTCGCACCCACCGTCAAGAGGCCATGGTTGCGCAGCATCAGGAAGGTGCTGCGCCCGAGGTCGGCCACTAGCCTGGGCTTTTCATCGTCGCGCAGGGCCACACCTTCGTAGTCGTGATAGCCCAGCGACGACAGGACGAAGATCGACTGCTGCGACAACGGCAACACGCCGCCCTGCTGCGCCGACACCGCAATGCCATTGAGCGAATGCACATGCAGCACACAACCCGCGTCATGTCGCGCGTGATGCACAGCACTGTGGATCACGAAGCCGGCCGGGTTGACATCGAAGGCCGTGTCGTCAAGCTTCGCGCCTTGTGCATCGACCTTGACCAGGCTTGACGCGGTGATCTCCTCGAACATCAGGCCGTAGGGGTTGATGAGGAACTGGCCCGTGTGTTCACCCGCCGGGCCGGGCACACGCGCGCTGATGTGCGTGAAGACGAGATCGTCCCAGCCGAACAGTGCCACCAGCCGGTAGGCCGCCGCCAGGTCCACGCGCAAGCGCCACTCTTCGGGGCTGACTTCGTCGCGGCGCGGCGGGATGCAAAGTGCAGCGGTAGGCATATCGAATCTCCGAGGGTAAACAGGGGCGCAAATCAATCGCGCGGCGACGATGGACAATGCCATCGTCGCTCTCCTGTCGCCTCAGAGACAAGCCATGAATACCCCCGTTCTTACAATCGACGAGCTTCACAACATCGAGTCAGGCGCGTGGTTCAGCAAGCTCTCTTCAAAGCTCAGAAGCGCCATCCTCGCGCGCACGGTCGTGCGCCGCCTGAGCGACGGCAAGCCCTTGGCCACGCGCGGTTCTGCAGCCGAGGAATGGTGCGGCGTGGCGCTGGGCGCGGTGCGCATCAGCACGGTGTCGCTCGCGGGCAAGCAGGTCACGCTGACCTACGCCGAACCCGGCACCTGGTTCGGCGACATTGCGCTCTTCGACGGACTGCCGCGCACGCACGATGCCGATGCACATGGCAACACCGCGCTGCTGGTGGTGCGCAAGCCCGACTTCAAGGAATTGCTGGCCCAACACGTGGAGTTGTACGACGCACTGCTGCGCCTGAACTGCCGCCGGCTGCGCCTCATGTTCGACCAGTTCGAAGACCTCAACACGCGCCCGTTGCAGGCGCGGCTGGCCAAGCAGATCCTGCTGCTGGCGCGCAGCTACGGCCCTGCACAGGGCGAAGAGATTCGCATCGGGCTCGAACTGGCGCAAGAAGACCTGGCGCACCTGCTGGGCGCGTCGCGCCAGCGCGTCAACCAGGAACTCAAAGGCTTCGAACGCGAAGGCGCCGTGCGCGTCGAGCCAACGCGGCTGGTGGTGCTGGCGCGCGACAAGTTGCTGGCGATCGCAGAGCGCTGAAAGCAGGACACTGAGCACACCATGGACCAGTACACCGGCACCCGCAGCGTCGCCAGCAGTCACGCCTTCGATGTGGCCGCGCTCGACGCCTATCTTTCACTGCAACTGCCAGGTTATGCCGGCCCGCTGACGGTCGAGCAGTTCAAGGGCGGGCAGTCGAACCCGACCTACAAGCTGCTGACGCCGCAGCGCGCCTACGTCATGCGATCCAAGCCGGGCCCGGCGGCCAAGCTGCTGCAGTCGGCGCATGCGGTCGAACGGGAATTCCGTGTCATGCGCGCGCTCGCCGGCACGGCGGTGCCAGTGGCGCAGATGCTGCTGCTGTGCGAGGACGAAGCCGTCATCGGCCGCGCCTTCTACATCATGGAATTCATGGACGGCCGCGTGCTGTGGGACCAGTCGCTGCCCGGCCTGGGCAACAGCGAACGCGCAGCGATCTACGACGAGATGAACCGCGTCATCGCCGCGCTGCACACGGTGGACGTGCAGGCTGCCGGCCTGCTGGACTACGGCAGGCCCGGCAACTACTTTGACCGCCAGATCGGCCGCTGGAGCAAGCAGTACGTGGCCTCCATCACCGAGCCCATCGACGAGATGGACCGGCTGATGGCCTGGCTGCCCGCGCACCTGCCGGCGAGTGCCCGTGATGACACGCAGGTGTCGGTCGTGCATGGCGACTTCAGGCTCGACAACCTCGTCTTCCACAAAACCGAAGCGCGTGTGATCGCGGTGCTGGACTGGGAGCTGTCCACCATCGGCCATCCACTGGCCGACTTCAGCTACCACTGCATGGCCTGGCACATTCCGCCCGGCACCTTTCGCGGCATTGGTGGCCTGGACCACGTTGCGCTGGGCATCCCGAGTGAAGCCGAGTACGTGCGCCGGTACTGTGAAAGGGTCGGCGACCGCGTCGGTGCCCAGAGCGCCCGCAAGCTGCAGCCCGAGGCGCTGGCCGCCGACTGGAATTTCTACCTCGCCTACAACCTCTTCCGGCTGGCCTCCATCACGCAGGGCATTGCCAAGCGGGTGGTGGACGGCATTGCATCCAGCGCCCAGGCCAAGGCCACCGGCGCTTCGACCCGGCCCCTGGCAGAAATTGCCTGGACCTTCGCCCAGAAAGCGCGCTGAGCAGCGCGTGCCCAACCGACATTCCGGAGAGACACACCATGGACTTCAGCTACTCCCCCCGCACCCAAGAACTGCAAGCCCGCGTTTCGGCCTTCATGACTGAGCACATCTATCCGGCCGAAGCGCGCTACTTCGCCGAGATCGAAGCCAACAGCCACGCCGGCAAACGCTGGACGCCACTGCAGCTGATCGAGGAACTCAAGCCCAAGGCACGCGCCGCCGGCTTGTGGAACCTGTTTCTGCCGCCGCATGCAGAGGGTGCAACGGCGAAGAAAGATGCAGAGTTCACCTTCGGCCTGTCGAACCAGGATTACGCGCCGCTGGCCGAAATCATGGGCGCCGTGCCCTGGAGCCCCGAGGTCTTCAACTGCTCGGCGCCCGACACCGGCAACATGGAAGTGCTGGCGCGCTACGGCACGGCAGAGCACAAGAAGCGCTGGCTGGAGCCGCTGCTGGCCGGCGAGATCCGCAGTGCCTTCGCGATGACCGAGCCGGCCGTGGCTTCCTCGGACGCCACCAACATCGAAGCCGAAATTCGGCGTGAGACCACCAGCTCGGGCGACGACTACGTCATCAACGGCCGCAAGTGGTGGACCAGCGGCGCCGGTGACCCGCGCTGCGCGATCTACATCTTCATGGGCAAGACCGACAAGTCCGCACCGCGCCATTCGCAGCAGTCGATGATCCTGGTGCCGGCCAACACGCCGGGCATCACGATCATGCGGCCGCTCAGCGTCTTCGGCTACGACGACGCGCCGCACGGCCACATGGAAGTTGACTTCAAGGACGTGCGCGTGCCGGCCAGCAACATGCTGCTCGGCGAAGGCCGCGGCTTCGAGATCGCGCAGGGCCGCCTCGGGCCCGGACGCATCCACCACTGCATGCGGCTGATCGGCATTGCAGAGCGCGCGTTGAAATTGATGTGCGAACGCGCCGTCAGCCGCACCGCTTTCGGCAAAACCATCGCGCAGCAGACCGTCACGCAGGAACGCATTGCCGAAGCGCGCTGCCAGATCGACATGGCACGCCTGCTCACGCTGAAGGCGGCTTGGATCATGGACAAGGCCGGCAACAAGAGTGCCAAGGCCGAGATCGCGATGATCAAGGTGGTGGCGCCCAACATGGCCTGCCAGGTCATCGACTGGGCCATGCAGGTACACGGCGGCGCCGGCATGTGCCAGGACTTTCCGCTCGCCTACTTCTACACCAGTGCCCGCACGCTGCGCTTTGCCGACGGCCCGGACGAGGTGCATCGCAACGCCATTGCCAAGATCGAACTCGGCAAGGTGATGCCGGCGAAGGCCTGAAACAACAGTGGCGCCGCAGCGGCGCTGCCGGGTCTATTTCTGGCGCTCGTCGCCCGGCAGTGCGCTGGTCTGCCACATGCTCGGCTGCGTGCTGGGCGATATCGAATCGCTGCTCTCGTTGGCCACTCGGCGCGCTTCACGCATCGCGGTCTCGAAAAGCCGCAGCCAGGTCTGCAGCGGCAGCACGTCGGCGTTGGGCAATGCGGTGCGCAGCATCAGCCGGCCGCGGCCGATCATCAGCACCATCGGCGTCGCCGCATCCACCTTCAATGCGGCCAAGGACTGTGACAGCGGGCCCTGCAGCCACTGCCCGAGCCAGCTCTTGCCGCTGGACAGCGCGATGTAGCGCTCGCGCAGCTCAGGCATCTCGCTGCCCGGCAGTTTGGGGAACATCACGAGCCAGCGCATCTCGGGCGGGGTCTGGTTGTCGATGCGCGTCTGCACGCCTTCGACGTACTGCTCGAAGACGTCTTTTTCCATCTGCTCTTGCAGCACTCGGTTCATCACCACCAGCTGCAGCTCAGAGCCCAGGCCCAGTTCGGAGCGGATGCGCAATTCCTGGCCGTGGATGTACGGCCGCTGCGACGGGCCCCATTCCAGACGCCAGGGTGTGGCGCCAAGGCGGCCGTCGATGACAAAGCCTTCGTTCGGCACGCCGCGAAAGGCGTACTGCCGCGACACGGCCCAGGGTGAGATGCCGCCCCAGTCATCGCCCGGCGGGGTGTCCCCGGTGAACAAGCGCTTCAAGCCGTCGAGCATGGTTTGGTGTCCAATGAGCCTGCCGCACCCAACGCGGCGCGCACTTGTGGAGAACGGCAATGATCGAAGTGTATTCGTGGGCCACCCCCAACGGCCACAAGGTTCACATCATGCTGGAGGAGTGCGG
>JANNGN010000499.1:0-3203 GCA_031403895.1 Rubrivivax sp.
TGCGGGAAGGCGTAGCCGATCATCGCCTCACCGCCGCCGTTGTTCAGGCCCTGAAAGACCACCGGGTCTTTGCCGTCGCGCACGTTCTGCGGGAATATGCCGGCCAGGATGCTCTGCCCTGAAATGCGCATGTGCAGCGCCTGCACATTGCCTTGTGCATCAAGCCCCGCCGTCAGCTTGCACTGCGTGATGGGGTGGTACAGGCCGTGCGTCATGTCCTCTTCACGGCTCCACAGCAGCTTGACGGGCGTGCCCGGCATCTCCTTGGCAATCGCCACCGCCTGGCGCACCCAGTCATGCACCGCGCCACGGCGGCCGAAGCCACCGCCGAGGTGAATCTTGTAAACCTCGCACTGCGCCGGCGGCAAGCCCGCGGCTTCGGCGGCCGCCGCCAGCGCGGCTTCGCCGTTTTGCGTGGGCGTCCAGACTTCGCAGCGCTCAGCGGTCCACTTGGCCGTGGCGTTCATCGGCTCCATCGTGGCGTGGTTCTGGTGCGGGTACGCATACACCGCTTCGACCTTGCGCGCCGCGCCAGCCAGGGCTTGCTTGACGTCGCCATTGCTGTTGCCCACTGCGGCCTGTTCAGCGTCGAGGCCAGCCTTGATGGTGGCGTTGATGGCGGCCTGCTGCACCGTCGCATTCGGCCCCAGGTTCCAGTCAATGGGCAGCGCGTCGAGGGCTTTCTTCGCGCGCCACCAGGTGTCGGCCACCACGGCGACGGCGTTGTCGCCCACCTTCACGACCTTCTTCACGCCGGGCATGCCTGCCACCTTGGCGGCGTCGAATCCCTTCACCGTGCCACCGAACACCGGGCAGGCGCGGATCGCCGCGTTGAGCATGCCGGGCAGCTGCAGATCAGCGCCGTAGATCTGCTTGCCGTTGGTCTTTTCGACCGTATCCAGGCGCGCCAGTCGTTTGCCCGCGAGCTTCCAGTCCTTCGGGTCTTTCAACACCACGTCGGTCGGCACCTGCAGCTTGACGGCGGCGGCGGCCACCTTGCCGTAGCTGGTGCGCCGGTTGGACGCCGGGTGCGTGATGACACCGGCGGCGGCGCGGCACTCGGCCGCCGGCACCTTCCAGTCATCGGCTGCTGCCTGCACCAGCATCATCCGCGCGGCTGCACCGCCCTTGCGCACGTATTCGTGCGATTCGCGGATGCCGCGGCTGCCGCCGGTGCTGAAGTTGCCCCAGACCCGTTTGCGCGCCAGGTTCTGGCCCGGCGTGGGGTACTCGGTGGTGACACGGGTCCAGTCGCAGTCCAGCTCCTCGGCCACCAGTTGCGCCAGGCCAGTCAAAGTGCCCTGGCCCATTTCGCTGCGCGCGATGCGGATGATCACGCGCTCATCGGGCTGCACCACCACCCAGGCGGTGATTTCGGGCGCGGCACCGTGGGCGGCGGCGGTGGTGGAGAAGCCGAACACCAATGAGCCGGCGGCGGCGGTGGTCGCGGCACTTGCGGCCAGCGTGGTGCCGATGAATTCGCGGCGGTTGAGTTCAGCAGCCATCACACACTCCTCACCACATGCACGATGTCCAGGCCGGCGGACTTGATCTCGCCCGCTGCCTGCTTGATGGCCGCACGCACCCGGTTGTAGGTGCCGCAGCGGCAGATGTTGGTCATCGCGGCGTCGATGTCGGCGTCGGTTGGCCGCGGCTTGTCTTTCAGCAGCGCGGCGGCGGCCATCAGCATGCCGCTCTGGCAGTAGCCGCACTGCGGCACGTCGTTCTGCACCCAGGCCTTCTGCAGCGCGTGCGCGCCTTGCGGATGCAGGCCTTCGATGGTGGTGATCTTCTGGTTCGCCTGCACGGCGGACACCGGCAGCACGCAACTGCGCACCGGCGCGCCGTCCACGTGTACGGTGCAGGAACCGCACTGCGCCACACCGCAGCCGTACTTGGTGCCGGTGAGGCCGAGCTGTTCACGCAGCACCCACAGCAGCGGAGTGTCGGGTTCGGCGTTGTGCTCGCGCACCTGGCCGTTGACGTTGAGTCTTGCCACGCGGTGTCTCCTTGCTTAGATTCGGCGGTGGATGATGCTGCAGCAGGACAACCCTTGCCGACACCCGGGATAGCGCTAAGTCGGTCTGCGCACGCCGAGTGAAGCCCAATGTGCAGTCGCCGCTGCGGCCCACGCCGGGACCTCGTGGCGGAGCATCCGCGCCGCGCACAACGCACCCATGGCGGCGCTGGTCTGGATGCCATAGCCGCCCTGTGCCGCGACCCAGAAGAAAGCCTCGGCGTGCGGATCGAAGCCGCCAACCAAGTTGCCATCACTGACAAATGAGCGCAGGCCCGCCCAAGTGCGGCGCGGGCGCCAGATCTGCAGCGTGGTGGCGGCTTCGATGCGCGCGATGCCGGTGGCAATGTCCAGTTCTTCGGCTTGCACATCGTGCGGCGGCACCGGGTCGGCATTGGCGGGTGAACCCAGCAGCAGGCCGGCTTCGGGCTTGAAATAGAACGATTCGTCTATCGCACCCACGCAGGGCCAGTGGGCTGTGGCCAGGCCAGGCGGCACGTCGAACACAAACGCAGAGCGCCGGCACGGCTGGATGCCGATGGGCGCGACGCCGGCACGCGCGGCCAGTTCATCGACCCAGGCGCCGGCCGCGTTGACGAGCATGCGGGCCTGAAAGTGGCCAGCGCTTGTGCTGATGTGCCAGCGGCCGCCTGTGCGCACGGCGCCCAGCACGTCGGCGTTGCACACCAGCTGCGCGCCGTGCCGCCGCGCGCCGCGCAGAAAACCCTGGTGCAGCGCGGTCACGTCCAGATCGGCGGCCAGTGGGTCCAGCAGCGCCAGCGCCACCGCCTCGGGGCGCAGCACTGGCACGCGGGCCAGCGCCTGCTGCGTGTCCAGCAGCTCGGCCGGGCAGCCTTCAGCGCACAGGCTGTCGTGCAACGCCATCAGCGCCGGCACCTGCTCTGCGCTGCCGATGAAGAGCACACCGCGCGGGCTCATCAAGGGCCCATCGGCAAAACCCGCAGGCGGCTGCTCTAAGAACGGCCGGCTCGCCCGCGTCAGCGCGCGCACTTGGGCCGGGCCATAACTTTCCTCGAACATCGCCGCACTGCGGCCGGTGCTGTGCATCGCCGGCTGCGCTTCGCGTTCCAGCAGCAGCACGCGGGCATGGCTGGCCGCAAAGTACGCCAGTGATGCGCCAGCGATGCCAGCGCCGACGATGGCGACGTCGAAGGGCCCTGAATGT
>JANNGN010000500.1:0-3444 GCA_031403895.1 Rubrivivax sp.
GGATGGGTCTCCGGGTAGGCCGCCACGTCCAGGAAGAAGTGGTCGCCGGTCTCGTCGCGGATGAACTCCACCAGATCACAGGCGTGCCGGAACTCTCCCTCGGCGCCATACGGGCTGGGCATGTCGCCGCGCAAGGCCACCAGGCGCCTCACACCCAAAGCCTGCAATTGGGTGAGTTGTTCGCGTACGCTGGCCTTGGTCGCACCCACGCACGCAAAATGCGGCGCCGCCACAACGCCTTCAGCCAGAATTTCCGACACCGCGCCAAAGGTTCCCTCCTGCGTTGAGCCTCCGGCGCCATAGGTCACCGAACAAAAATCGGGATGGAGTGCGTACAGTTCGCGCCGTACCGCCCGGATCTTTTCCGCGCCGTCAGCCGTCCTGCCGGGGAAGAACTCCAGACTCACGGGAAGTTTGGAAGGCATGGTCATCGCTGGCACTCCATTTAACGAATCGAATAGACAAAAAACTCTCGGTTGCCGTCGCCGCCTTGAATCGAGGACTCAAAAAATGCCTGAACAGCCAAGCCGAGCGAGGCATGCGCAGCGCGGATACGTTGCTCTACCACTGCGTACAAGGTTGCGTCAGTTACGATGCCGCCCTTGCCCAACTGGCCCGGCTGCAACTCGAACTGCGGCTTGACCAGCATCAGCACGGCCCCGCCGGGTTTGAGCAATGGCGCCGCAGCGGGCAATACCAGCGTCTGCGAGATGAACGCCAGGTCACCGACGATCAAGTCAAAAGCTGGCGCATCCCCATCCGCTCCAAAAACTGACACATCGGTTGCCGCCCGGACATCGCGTGCGCTCAGCCGCCGCGCGTTCACACGCTCCAGGCAAGTCACACGGCTGTCGCTGCGCAGCTGCTCGTGCAACTGGCCAAAACCGACATCCACCCCCACCACATGCGCTGCGCCGCGCTGCAACAGGCAGTCGGTAAAACCGCCAGTGGACTGGCCCAAATCGAGGCAAACCGCGCCTGCCACTGGCAAGCCCAGGCGCTGTAACGCGCCCTCCAGCTTGAGGCCTGCGCGCGACACGAAGCGGGCTTCTGACCGGTCCAACAGATCAATCTCTGCATCCGGCGCAACCGCATCGCCGTTTTTGGCCACGCGTTTCCAGGCGCCGCCGCTTCTCCATTGAACGCCGGACGCAATCAGGCGCTGGGCTTGGGAGCGTGTGCTGGCAAACCCGCGACTGACCAATAGTTGGTCGATGCGCATAGTGCCCCATTCAGCCTGTGCGTTGTTGCCCTCGGCTAGCGCAGAGCGGGCCCTGCACAAACCGGATGGCTCAATAGCGGTAGCTATCGGCCTTGTACGGGCCAGCCTTGGACACACCGATGTAGGCCGCCTGCTCGTCGCTGAGTTCGGTCAACACCGCACCAACTTTCTTCAAGTGCAATCGCGCAACCTTTTCGTCCAGATGTTTGGGGCAACACGTACACCTTGCCCACCTTGTATTCCTTGGGTTTGGTGAACAGTTCGATCTGCGCAATGGTCTGGTTGGCAAAACTGGACGACATCACAAAACTCGGGTGGCCGGTACCGCAACCCAGGTTCACCAGACGGCCCTTGGCCAGCAGGATGATGCGCTTGGACGGCGTCTTGCCCTTGGCCGGGAAAATCACGTGGTCGACTTGCGGCTTGATTTCTTCCCACTTGCATTTCGCGAGAGCAGCCACGTCGATTTCGTTGTCAAAGTGGCCGATGTTGCAGACGATCGCCTGGTCTTTCATGGCCGCCATATGCTTGTAGGTGATCACATTGCGGTTGCCGGTGGCAGACACAAAAATGTCGGCCTTGTCGGCAGCGTGTTCCATGGTTACCACCTTGTAACCTTCCATCGCGGCCTGCAGCGCATTGATCGGGTCAATCTCAGTCACCCACACCTGGGCGCTTAGCGCGCGCAGGGCCTGGGCCGATCCCTTGCCCACGTCGCCATAGCCGGCTACCAGCGCCACCTTGCCGGCGACCATTACGTCGGTGGCGCGTTTGATCGCATCCACGAGGGACTCACGGCAACCATACAGGTTGTCAAACTTGGACTTGGTCACCGAATCGTTCACGTTGATGGCGCGCATGGACAACGTGCCTTTGGCCGACATTTCGTTCAGGCGCAGCACACCAGTGGTTGTTTCCTCGGTCACGCCGATGATGTTCTTCAGACGGCGGCTGTACCAGGTCGGGTCGAGCTTGAGCTTGGCCTTGATCGCGTTGAACAGACAGACCTCTTCTTCGCTGCTGGGCTTGGACAGCAGCTTGATGTCCTTCTCGGCCCGCGAGCCCAGGTGCATTAGCAGTGTGGCGTCACCACCGTCGTCCAGAATCATGTTCGGGCCTTCGGTTTTGGAGCCCTTGGGGCCAAATTCGAAGATGCGGTGGGAATAGTCCCAATAGTCGGTGAGGTTCTCGCCCTTGTAGGCGAAGACTGGTGTGCCAGCGGCCACCAGCGCAGCAGCCGCATGGTCCTGGGTAGAGAAAATATTGCACGAAGCCCAACGCACTTGCGCACCCAGCGCCTGCAGCGTCTCGACCAGCACAGCGGTCTGGATCGTCATGTGCAGCGAGCCCGTAATACGCGCTCCCTTAAGCGGCTGCGCTTTGGCAAACTCTTCGCGAATCGCCATCAAGCCCGGCATTTCGGTCTGGGCAATGTTCATTTCCTTGCGCCCCCAGGCGGCAAGGCTCAGATCAGCAATTTCGTAATCCTGATTTTTGATCGGTTTCAGTACTGCGCTCATGGCTCACTCCAATGGTTGACTTGAACAAACCACTGGCCACAGGGAAGACTCGGGGGGAGGCTCACCGCACAGACCAGTGGGTGAGCGCGGTTGGTGCAGTGGAACCCCATGCAACTGGGGAAACCATGCTGTCCGAGCCTCATTCACTGCTGGGTGAATTGCAACGCTCCTCGGAGGACGGTAATTCTACCTTTTCCGGATTTGGCGTGTCCATCGGTTCACGCGATGAACCAGACACGGACGATCAACGCCAGCCCCGCTTCTCAAGCATTGCATGTCCACCCTAGCCGAAACCCAACAAGTCCGCTTTGGCCTGCTCAGCGCTGTTGTCCTGCTTGCTTTGGCGCACGCCGCACGCATCGCCATCTTCAGCCGCCATGCCCGCGCACTTTTAAGCGTCGAGTGCTGCAGCCAGTGCATGGCGTTGGTTTGCTTGACGCTCCAGCCCTGTGGGTTGCATCGCATGCCCCAAGTCAAACGCTTGAGCAACTTGCGGTCGTTATCGCCCAAGGCATCCTTGACCGATTGGGGCTGGGTGCTCATCTCCTGGCGGCGCACGCCATCCATTGCCTCGTTTGCCATGGCAATCACATGAAAGCGGTCGTAGCTGATCTGGGCCTGGGGCAGAGCCAATGCAACGCCCTTGGCGTAGGCAGCACTCATGTCCTGACAGACATGTTCGATCTGAGCGGGCTCTCCCCC
>JANNGN010000501.1:0-8445 GCA_031403895.1 Rubrivivax sp.
TCAGGGCTTCGGCGAGTACGGTTTTCCGGAAAGCCACGCCGCCAGTTTTGCGCTGCTGGTGTACGTCAGCGCCTGGATCAAGTGCCATCACCCTGATGCCTTCCTGGCCGCCTTGCTGAACAGCCAGCCGATGGGCTTTTATGCGCCGGCGCAACTGGTGCGCGACGCTCGCGAGCATGGCGTGACGGTGCTGCCGGTGGATGTGAACCGCAGCGTGTGGGACTCTGAACTCGAAGGTGCGGTCGAATCGCTGCGCGATGTGCGCCTGGGCTTGAGCCGCATCACCGGCTTCCGGCAGGACGCCGCCGAGCGCATCGTGGCTGCGCGCGCCGACGCACCGTTCAACTGCCCTGAAGACCTGTCGCGCCGCGCCCAGCTGGACGCGCACCACCTGCACCTGCTGGCGCAGGCCGATGCGCTCAAGCCCCTCAGCGGTCACCGCCACCAGGCGGCCTGGGCGGTGGCTGGCGTGGACACCCGCGCCACGCCGCTGCTGCGCGGCACCCGCACCCAAGAAGCTGCCGCCGAACTGCAGGTGCCCGCAGCGGCCGAGACCGTGCTGGCCGACTACCGCGCCACCGGCCTGAGCCTGGTGCAGCACCCGCTGGCGCTCTTGCGCACGCAGCTGAATGTCTTCAAGGTGCAGCCCGCCGCCGTGCTGCGCCACTACCCGAACGGGCGCCTGGCGCGCGCCAGCGGCATCGTGACCCACCGCCAGCGGCCCGAGACGGCCAAGGGCGTGGTCTTCGTGACGCTGGAAGACGATACCGGTTGCGTCAACGTCATCGTCTGGCCGGCGCTGGCCGAAGCGCAGCGCAAGCCGCTGTTGGCCAGCACCTTGCTCACCGTATTTGGGGTCTGGCAATGTGAGGGCGAAGTGCGGCACCTGGTGGCGCGCAAGCTGGTGGACCATTCCGACTTGCTGCAGGGGCTGGCGTCGCGCAGCCGGAATTTTCGTTGAGTGCCACCCTGCCCACAGCCTCGCGCGCGCCACTGCTCAAACGAGACATCTCGAGCGACCACCGCAAGCCCAGGCGACAATCCCGACCATGCAACTCCCGATCGAATGGCTGCCCGCCGAAGGCCCACCTGAGCAGCTCATCCTGCTGCTGCACGGCTGGGGCTCTGACGCCATGGCGATGGCGCCGTTGGCACAGGCTTTGCGCTCGGCCTTTCCGCAAGCGGCGGTGCTGGCGCCCGATGCGCCCAGCGTGCATGAAAGGGGTGGCGCGGCGCGGCAGCAAAAAGATGGCGCTGCACGCCAGCAAGGAGATGGCGCTGCACGCCAGCAAGGAGATGGCGCTGCACGCCAGCAACGAGATGGCGCTGCACGCCAGTGGTACAGCATTGCCGGCCTCACGCCCGAGGTCTGGGCCGAGCGTGTGGCCACCGTGCTGCCGGGCCTGCAGGCGTGGGTGCGGGCGCAGCAGCAGCGCCTGGGTGTGGGCCCGGCGGCGACGGCGCTGGGCGGGTTTTCGCAGGGCGCCATCCTGTCGCTGGCGCTGGCTTTGCAAGACGACGGCATTGCCGGCCGCGTGCTGGCCTTCGGGGGCCGGCTGGTGGTGGAGCCGCAGACTGCGCCGCGCCACACCACGGTGCACCTGTTCCACGGCGCGGATGACCGCGTGCTGCCCGCCGACGGCTCGCGCCAGGCGCTGGCCTGGCTGGGTGAACTGCAGGGTGACGCCACGCTGGACATCGCGCATGGCGTCGGCCATGAACTGCACCCGGCGCTGATCGACTGCGCGCTGCACCGGTTGAAGAACCACATTCCGCTGCGCACCTGGCAGGCGGCATTGGGCGCTGCGTCGGCCACGGCCCGCAGCACTGAAGCCGATGTCGATGCCTGATCACCGCCGAATGACGATCGACCACACTGTTCACTGTCCACTGAACCACGCCACCATGCTGTTCCTGCTGTCCCCCGCCAAGACCCTGGACTACGACACCCCGGTCCCTGCCGCCTTGCGCAAGCAGGCCACCGAGCCGCTCTACGCTGACGAAGCTGCCGCGCTGATTGCGGTGCTGCGCAAGCAGTCGCCGGCCCAGGTGGCGCGTTTGATGGGCCTGTCCGACAACCTGGCCACCCTGAACGCTGAACGTTATGCCGCCTGGCAGCCCATCGCGACAGCCGCTGCAGCCGGCCACAGCAAGCCTGCGGTGCTGGCCTTCGACGGCGATGTCTATACGGGCCTGGACGCGAAGACGCTGAAGACCGCCGACCACCGCTGGGCGCAGCAGCACATCGTGATCCTGTCGGGCCTGTACGGCGCGCTGCGGCCACTCGACCGCCTGCAGCCCTACCGGCTGGAGATGGGCACGCCGCTCAAGACCGCGCGCGGCAAGGATCTCTACGCCTACTGGGGCGACACCGTGGCCGAGTACCTGAACACCCGTCTGGCCGCTGAGACCGCGCCCGTGGTCGTCAACCTGGCCTCCGTCGAATACGCCCGCGTGGCCCTGCGCAAGGCGCTGCACGCACGCGTGGTGGACTGTGTGTTTGAAGAAGGCCAGGCCGACGGCAGCCACAAGGTCATCAGCTTCTTTGCCAAGAAGGCGCGCGGGCTGATGGCGCGCCACGCTGTGCTGAACCGGGTGCGTAGCGTGCGCGCGCTGCAGTCCTTCAGCGCCGAGGGCTACACGCTGGCGCGCGATGTCTCGTCGCCATCGCGGCTGGTGTTCCGGCGCCGGGCGGCTTGAAGGCGCGGCCGGTACTGCGCCAAAATCGCGGCCATGAGCACTGCATCGACCCAAACGGTTACGCCGGAACTGCGGCAATGGATCATCAGCCAGGCCGAAGCCGGCTGCCGCCCGCAAGACGTCATCGACGCCATGAAGACCAGCGGCTGGAACGAAGACGTGGCCACCAAGGCGATGGAGCACACCTTGCGCCAGCACCTGGCCACGCTGCCGGCCGACGACGTTGATCTACCGCCCGCCACGCCGGTGCCCGAACCGGCACTGGCTGCGGCGCCGTCGGTGTTGCTGGCGGCGGGGCATGCGGTGCGCGTGCTGACGACGATGAAACACCCGCGCGTGGTGGTTTTCGGCGGGCTGCTGAGCGACGAAGAATGCACTGGCCTGATGGCACTGGCCGAGCCGCGCCTGGCGCGATCGGAGACGGTGGACAACGCCACCGGCGGCAGCGAAGTCAACGCCGCGCGGACCAGCGACGGCATGTTCTTCGAGCGCGGTGAACATGCGCTGATCCGCACGCTGGAGCAGCGCATTGCCGAACTGCTGCAGTGGCCGCTTGAAAACGGCGAAGGCCTGCAAATCCTGCGCTACCGCCCGGGTGCGGAATACCGGCCGCACCACGACTACTTCGACCCCGTGCACAGCGGCACGCCGCGCATCCTGGAGCGCGGTGGCCAGCGTGTCGGCACGCTCGTGATGTATCTCAACACGCCCGACGGTGGCGGCGCCACGACTTTCCCCGACGTCGGCCTGGAAGTGGCCCCCGTGCGTGGCAACGCGGTCTTCTTCAGCTACGACCGCGCCCACCCCGGCACGAAGACGCTGCACGGCGGCGCGCCGGTGACGGCGGGTGAAAAGTGGGTGGCCACCAAGTGGCTGCGGCAGGGTGTGTTTGTCTGATGCGTGCAGCCAGGGCGCCGGGCGACGGGATGCCGTGGTGCCGCAGTGCCGTGGTGCTTCAGGCGCCCAGCCCCTGCAGCGCCGCAGAGTCGAGCACCAGCGCGCCGGGCGCGCCCGCAGCCACCGCACGCAGCAGCGCGCGCGCCACCGTGGCCGCCTGGATCGGTCGCCATGCCAGCGGGATGAAAGTCGCCAGAGGCGCAGCCACCGCCAGCGCGAGCCTTTCGCCCAGGCGCTGCGGCTGGCCCAGCGACGCACGGTCGCCGGCCAGCAGCGAGGGCCGCGCGATGACGAGGCTGCTGAAGCCCAGTGTCGCCAGTTCGGCCTCCATCTCGCCCTTGACGCGGTTGTAGAAACTGGCCGAACTGGCGCTCGCGCCCATGGCCGACACGACACCGAAACGCCGCACACCCGCGCGCTGCGCGGCGCGCGCGAAATGCATCACGGCGTCGAAGTCCACCGCACGAAAGGCGGCCTGCGAACCCGCGAGCTTGATGGTCGTGCCCAGGCAGCAAAAGGCCATCTCGGCGCTGGGCAAGGGCGGCAGTGCGGCGAAGTCAACGACGTGCTGGCGCAGCAGCGGCCCGGCAGAGGGCGATGGCGCAGCGGCCTTGCGCACCAGCCGGTGCAGCGGGCCGGGGCCCGTCCAGTGGCGCGCCACTTCGCGGCCGATCAGACCGCTGGCGCCGGCGAGCAAGGCGGTCATGCGGTGGACTCCAGGCTCGGTTCGATCAAGTCCCAGCGGTTGCCCCAGGGGTCGATGAACACCACGACACGGCCGTAGGCCTCACGACGCGGTGTTTCGGTGAAGTACACGCCGTGCGCCTGCATGTGCGCCATGTCGGCGTCGAGCGTGTCGGTGTGCAGGAACCAGCCGACGCGGCCGCCGCACTGGCGGCCCATCAGCGCAAGCTGCTCGGGCGTGGCGGCACGGCACAGCAGCAGTGCGCCGCCGCCGCCTTCACCTTCACTTTCACCTTTACCCGGCGCCACCACCAGCCAGCGCTTGCTGTCGGAAAGGCGGATGTCCTCGCGCACCGTCCAGCGCAGCACCTGCGTGAAGAAGGCCAGTGCCTCGTCATACGACGGCACCAGCAGGCTTGTATAGACAAGTGAACGGGTCATGCCCGGAAGCTTAAGCCCTGCGGCGGCGGGCTACCGAAACTGCTCCAGCAGCCGCTCCAGCGTCATCGTGAACGGCGCATTCAGCGCCGGCAGCGTCAGCAGCAGCCCGAGCAGTCCCACGCCCAGCGTGACCGGGAAGCCGATGGCGAAGATGTTGATCTGCGGTGCCACGCGCGAGATGGCACCCAGCACCAGGTTCACGAACAGCAGCATCGTCACCAGTGGCAGTGCGATCCACAGGCCGGTGGAGAAGATCTCGGCGCCCCAGCGCTGCGGCTGCACCTGGTGCAGGAAGGCGAACGGTTCTGGCCCCACCGGAAAGGCATGGAAGCTCTGCACCAGCGCCGCCACCACCAGCAGGTGGCCGTTGGCGACGATGAAGAGCCAGGCCACCGTGGTGCCAAAGAAGCGGCTCGTCGCAGTGGCGGTGGCGGCCGACAGCGGGTCGAAGAAACCGGCGAAGTTCAGGCCCATCTGCAGGCCGATGAGTTCGCCCGCGAATTCGACCGCCGCAAACACCAGCCGCACGGCGAAACCCAGGCTCAGGCCGATGACCAGCTGCTGCGCCACCAGCAGCAGCGCCACTGCTGAGTCGAGCGCGACTGCTGGCGACAGTGGCAGGCTCGGTTGCGCCGCCAGCGCGATGAAGGCCGCGAGGCCGATGCGCACGCGCGTGGGCACGCTGCGGGTGCCCAGCACCGGGAGCGCGGTGAAGAGCGCCAGCGCGCGCAGGAAGGGCCACAGCAGCGGCGTCATCCAGGCCAGCACTTCAGCCTCGGTGAAGGTCAGCACGGCGCAGGACTGCGGGTGGCGCCGCCGATGCCGGCGCCGGCGCCGATGCCGGTGCTGCTAACCCACGGCACCCGGTATGCCTTGCAGCGTGCGCTGCAGATAGTCCACCAGCGTGCTCAGCATCCAGGGCCCGGCGATGGCCAGCACGGCCACCGCAGCCACGATCTTGGGCACGAAGCTGAGCGTGGCTTCATTGATCTGCGTGGCTGCTTGAAAAATGCTCACGATCAGGCCCACCACCAGCACCACCAGCAGCACCGGCGCCGACACCATCAGCAGCACCCACAGGCCTTCCTGCCCGGCACCCAGAACTTGTTGTGCGTCCATGCGTTGTGAAAAGCTAAGTCACGAATGAAGCGGCCAGCGAACCCAGCAGCAGGTTCCAGCCGTCGGCCAGCACAAACAGCATCAGCTTGAAGGGCAGGGCCACGAGCACGGGGCTGAGCATCATCATGCCCAGGCTCATCAGCACGCTGGCCACGATCATGTCGATGATGAGGAAGGGAATGAAGATCATGAAGCCGATCTGGAATGCACTCTTCAGCTCACTCGTCACGAAGGCCGGCACCAGCACCGTCAGCGGCACCTCGGCGCCCTTCACTTCGGCGGGTAGCTTGGCGAGTTTGGCGAAGAGCTGCACGTCGCTTTGACGCGTTTGCTTGAGCATGAATTCGCGCAGCGGCAGCACGCCTTCTTTCAGCGCCTGGTCAACGGCCATCGTGCCGGCGGCGTACGGCGCGTAGGCTTTGTCGTAGATCTTGTCGAAGGTGCTCGACATGACGAAAAAGGTCAGGAACAGCGACAGCCCGACGATGACCTGGTTGGGCGGCGCGGCCTGCGTGCCCAGCGCCTGGCGCAACAGGCTGAGCACGATGACGATGCGCGTGAAGGCCGTCATCAGCAGCATCACGGCGGGCAGGAAGCTCAGCGCGGTGAAGAAGAGCAGGGTCTGGATCGGCACCGAATAACTCGTGCCACCCGCGCCCTGGCCGATGACCAGCGGCAGACCCGCAGGGCCGGGGCTGCCAGTGCCCTGCGCCCAGGCGCTGCCCGTCACCAGCAGCAGCGCGGCCAGCGCGGCTGCAAAAACGATCCCGGTGCTAGCGCGCATGGCCGCCCGCCCCGTGTTCTGGCCCATGTTTTGGCCCATGTCCTGCCCCAGTTCCTGCCCCATCTCCTGACCCAAGCCCGCGCAAGCGGCCCAGCAGTTGTGCAAACGCCGCTGCCGGTGGCGGCGGCGCGGCGTCCGTCGCGGGTGCTTGCGGCACCATCGTGTGCAGCGTATGCAGGCCCTGCGGCGACACGCCCAGCACCAGCCACAGGCGTTCCTCGCCCAGGCCCACTTCCACCGTCACCAGCTTGTGTTGCGACGACAGCGGCAGCACGGCCACCGGCCGCGGCGTGCCCGGCCTGGCCAGGCCGCCGCCCAGCATCGGTGAGCGTTTGAGCAACCACAGCGCGAGCGGAATGAGTGCGATGACGGCGGCAAACCACAGCACAGAGCTCCAGGCCGATTGCATGGTCTCAGTGCTTCGACAGCCGGCGCATGCGCTCGCTGGGGGTGACGATGTCGGTCAGGCGGATGCCGAACTTGTCGTTCACCACCACCACCTCGCCCTGCGCGATGAGGAAGCCGTTGACGAGCACGTCCATCGGCTCGCCGGCCAGGGTTTCAAGTTCCACCACCGAACCCTGTCCAAGCTGCAGGATCTGTTTGATGGGGATGCGCGTACGGCCCAGTTCCACCGTGAGCTGGACCGGGATGTCCAGGATCATGTTCAGGTCGTTGCCAGCGCTGCCGGGCAGGCCGGGGCCGGTGGGCGCGAACTTGGCAAACTCTGCCGGCGCCACGCTCTCGGCCGCAAGCGCCACTTCGCTGGCGATGTGGTTGTCTGCAGCGGGCTTGGTCTCGGCCAGTGCGGCAGCCCATTCGGCGGCCATCTTGTCTTCTTCGGACATTGCCACTTCAGGTTCACTCATTGCAGATCTCCACAGGGCTGAAGCGTGTCGGCTTGAAAGTCAGCTGCCGCGACCAAGCGGCCGCCGCAGAACCGGCTTTGCCGGGCCGCTGGGGTCGCCCATTGGCTTGCAAGCCAATCGGCGCTCGCCAGCCACTCGCGAGCGCGCAGGCGCTCGCTCGGTGCGGGCTCGCCCCCCTTGAGGGGGAAGCGCCGAAGGCGCTACGGGGGTGGTTCATGCTGTTCCGATCCAGCCAGACGGGCCGCGCGTAATCATCTTGTCGATCTTGATCGAGTAGTGTTTGTTCGAAGTGCCGTAGTGGCAGTCGAATACCGGCACGCCATCGACCTTGGCCTGGATCATCGGGTCGAGGTCGAGTTCGATGAAGTCGCCGGGCTTGAAGGACAGCAGTTGCTCCACGGTGGCGCCGGCGTGCGCCAGTTCGGCCACCAGGTCCACCTCGGCCGACTGGATCTGCTGCTGCAGCAGGTTGACCCAGCGCCGGTCGGGTTCAGCTGAATCGCCTTGCACGGTGCTGTACAGCACGTCCCGAATCGGCTCCAGCGTGCTGTAGGGAATGCAGAAGTGAACCGTGCCCGTGGTCTCGCCGATTTCAAGCGTGAAGTTGGTGGTGACCACGATTTCGCTGGGCATCGCGATGTTGGCAAACTGCGGCTGCATCTCTGAACGCTGGTATTCCAGCTCCACCGGGTAGATGCCGGCCCAGGCTTTTTTGTACTCGGTGCCGATGATCTCCACCAGCCTGAAAATGATGCGCAGCTCGGTGGGCGAAAAGTCGCGGCCTTCGATGCGCGCGTGGTACTTGCCGATGCCGCCAAAGAGCGAGTCGATGACCGCAAACACCAGGCTCGGGTCGCACACGATGAGGCCGCTGCCGCGCAGCGGCTTGACGGTCATGATGTTGAAGTTGGTGGGCACCACGATCTCGCGCAGGAAGGCGCTGAACTTCTG
>JANNGN010000502.1:0-17636 GCA_031403895.1 Rubrivivax sp.
CACCAGGACTCAGCATGCACAACGCCGACCCAGCAGGTTCATCCCGGTCCGTCCATGCGGATGTGTACGCAGACCGCCGTGTGCCCCAGCCAAGCGGCTTGCTCGGCAGCCACGCTGCGGAAGACGCCAACGACATCGACAGCTGGCTCGGCTACGAGTCGATCCATCCGCTGACCTGGGTGCCCGGGCACGCGGCGGTTGATCGCGGCTGAGCCTGCGCGTCCGCCACGTCCGCCACGCCAGCCATGCCAAGCACCACCACCGCACGGCCGCGCATCGTGCGGCGCCTTTCAAGCGCTGTGGTGAGGACAGCGCAGGGAATCTTGATCGTGGCCTGCCTGGCGGCTTGCTCAAGCCTGCCGGCGCGCGACAGCGCCAGCTCGAACCCGGCTGGCGGCCGCGTCACCGTGCTCGGTGCCACCGGGCCGGTGACTGCCGGCCAGGAGTCGCGCACGCTGCGCGGCGTGGCATCTGAAGGCGAAAAAGATCTGCTGGCGCTGCACCTGCAGGTGCTGGGAACCAGTGGCGACGTTGACCTTTACCGCGGCAACCGCACGCGCTTGCTGGTGGACGGGCCGGCGACTTTCGGCGCCATGAAAGCGGCCATCGCGCGCGCGCGGGGCCGCGTGCTGCTGGAAAGTTACATCGTCGAAGACGGCGGCGTCGCGGCCGAGGTGGCAGAGCTGCTGCTGCAGCGCGCCGCTGCTGGCGTGCGGGTGGCCCTGCTCGTTGACGCCGTGGGCTCCATCAGCACCCCGGACGCCTTCTTCAAGCGCCTGGCTGATGGTGGCGTCTCAGTCTGCATGTTCAATCCCTTGAGCCCGACGCAGCGCCCGGGGTATGGGGGCCTGACCAACATCAACCACCGCGACCACCGCAAGCTGCTCGTGGTTGACGATGACGTGGCCTTCACCGGCGGCATCAACATCAGCCGGGTCTATGGCTCAGGCTCGGGCTCGGGCTCATTCAGCGCGCGCCGCAGCCCCGACCAGGCGCTGACCGACGGCTGGCGCGACACCCAGATCGAACTGCGTGGCCCGGTGGTGCCAGCGCTGGCGCAGGTGTTCGCCAAGACCTGGCACGGTCAGGGCTGCGTCGGTGCGCTCGGCCAGCCGGCGCCGCGCGCGGCTGTGGCCGAGCCGGGACAGCGCATCGTCAAGATCATGGCCAGCGACCCGCGCGACGAGAGCAACCGCATCTACACCTCACTGTTGGCGGCCGTGGACCAGGCGCAGGCCAGCGTGCGCATGACGATGGCTTACTTTGCGCCCGGGCCCGACTTCGTGCAGGCGCTGTGTGACGCGGCGCTGCGCGGCGTGCGGGTCGAACTGGTGCTGCCCGGCCGCAGCGACAGCATGCTGGTGCTGCATGCCGGGCGCTCGTACTACACGCGGCTGCTGCAGGCCGGTGTGCAGATCTTCGAGATGGAGCACGCGCTGATGCATGCCAAGACCGCCGTCATCGACGGCGTCTTTTCCACCGTCGGCTCGAGCAATCTTGACTGGCGCAGCTTTGTCGCCAACAGCGAACTCAACGTCATCGTGTTGGGCGAGGACTTCGGCGCCGAAATGACCGCGCTGTTCGAGCGCGACCGCGCTGCATCACAAGCGGTGACGCTGCAGGCCTGGTCGCAGCGCGGCCTGAAGCAGCGCACGCTGGAAACGCTGGGCCGCCTGGCCGAGCGTTGGCTATGAGCACCGCACCACCGCGCGAGCCGCCGCATGTGGGACCACGCCCACAACCAAGACCCACCCTGCCCGACAGCTTGCCCACGCGATGCGGCGCACATTTGCTGAATGGACATTGAACGCACCCCATGGGCCTGAAGGGCTACGTTGTCGAAGACAACCCGGTCATCCGCGACACCCTGGTGGCTGCGCTCGAAGAACTGGTGCCGATGAAGGTGGTGGGTTCGGCCGCTGACGAAGACGTTGCCGTGCGCTGGCTCGACACGCCGCACGCACCGTGCGACGTGATCATCGTCGATCTCTTTCTGCACACCGGCTCGGGCCTGGGCGTGCTGAGGGCGCTGCAGTCGCGCAAGCTGCCGTTGCGCCCGGTGGTGCTGAGCAACTATGCCAACGCCGAGATGCGCAAGCAGTGTCTGGCGCTGGGTGCCGAGCGCGTGTTCGACAAGTCCAGCGAGATCGAAGAGTTGGTGGCCTATTGCGCCGCGCTGTCGCCGCTGGCTTTACTTGCAGCGCCCGCTGCGCAGGCCCCCAGCGGTTGACGGCGGCACGGGTTGCAGCAACTGCCGGCTGCCGCTGCTACTGGATGAGCCCGTTCTTCAGCGCGTAATAGGTCAGGTCGCTGTTGCTCGCCAGCTTGAGTTTTTCAAGCACCCGGGTGCGGTAGGTGCTGACGGTCTTGACGCTCAGGAACATCGCCAGCGCCATGTTGCCGATGGTCTCGCCCTTGGCCAGTCGCAGGAAAACCTGCAACTCGCGCTCTGACAGCAATTCATGGCCGGCCCGTTCGACGCCACCGGCGGCGTTGTCGGCCAGCAGTTCGGCCACCGCCGGGCTGATGTAGCGCCGACCCCGGAAGACGGTGCGGATGGCGTTGACGATTTCCTCGGGCTCGCACTCCTTGTTCAGGTAGCCGCTGGCGCCCTGGCGCAGCAGCGTGGTGGCGTAGTGCGCTTCGGGAAAGCCGCTCAGGATCAACACCGCCAGGTCGGGGAAGCGGGCCTTGATCGACTGCAGCGCATCGACCCCGCTCTGGTCGGGCATGGAGATGTCCATCAGCATCACATCCACCTCACCGGCGCGCGCCAATTCCAGTGCCTCGCGTCCGTTGTTGGCTTCGCCGGTGACGCGCAGGTCAACATGTTCCGACAGGAACTGGCGCAGGCCTGAGCGCACGATGGCGTGGTCGTCAACGATGCCTACTCTGATCATGGTGGTCTTCGTGGTTGCGGTGCAGTGAGGCACTGCGGCCAGCCAATTTAGCAGAGGCACAAGCGCTTCACGATCGGACGTGTCCTACACGCCGGTGGCGCTGTCCGACAGCCGAACGGCGGCACGGCTGATCGATCCGGCATGCGCTGAGGCCTATGGTTCTGGCAGTCGCCGCACGGCCGGCAGCAGCACAAGGAACTTCACCATGCATCGCTTCATGCGTCTGGCAATTCTGACCATCGCCATCGCTGCTGCCGGCGGCGGCGCGATGACAGGCTGCAACCGGCCGGGGCAGGAAACCGTGGGTCAGAAGGTGGACGGCAGCATTGCCGACATCAAGGCCGCAACCCAGGAAATCCGCGCCGAAACCAGTGCTGCCGTGGTGGACGCAAAAGCCGCTGGCGCCAAGGCCGCCGACGCGGTAGCGGCCACCGCGAAGGACATCGCCATCACCGCCAAGGTCAATGCCGCGCTGGCGGCTGACAGCAGCCTGAAGGCGATGAGCATCGACGTTGACACCAAGGACGGCCGCGTGTCGATGACTGGCACCGCGCCCGACGCAGCCACCAGAGACCGCGCCAAGGCGGTCGCCAACGGCGTGGATGGCGTGGTGACGGTGGACAACCTTTTGGTCGTCGGCATCAAGAACTGATTCGCGTCCGGCACCGGCTGCCGCGCCACTGCGCGTTTCCATGTTTTCGCGCCTTTACCAACCCACTCACTCACACAGACACACCCCTCACAGGACCCCATGAAAACCAACACCACCCGCCAAAGCAGCACGCCCGCAGCCCTGCAACTAGACCTCGACGGATTGGCCGCCGCGCGCCAGGACCTGAAGGACGGCGCGCTCACCCCTGCCTACGGCCCGTGGCGTGATGAGATCGTGAAGCTGCTCAACGGCGCCCTGGCCACCGAGCTGGTGTGCGTGCTGCGCTACCGCCGGCACCACTACACCGCCGACGGCCTGGCTTCGCCCGCCATTGCGCAGGAATTCCTGGTCCATGCCAACGAGGAGCTTGCGCATGCCGACCGCCTGGCGCAGCGCATCGTGCAGTTGGGCGGTGAACCCGACTTCAACCCCGAAGGCCTGCTGGCGCGTGGACATGCCGACTATGACGAGTCGAAAGACCTGATGGCCATGATCCGCGCCAACCTGGTGGCCGAGCGGATAGCGGTTGAGAGCTACCGCCAGATGATTGCCATGCTGACGGACAAGGACTCGACGACGCGAAGGTTGCTGGAAGACATCCTGGCCGACGAAGAAAAGCACGCCGACGAGTTGAAGGACTGGCTCGCCCGCTGAGTTTTTCGCAGTGCGTCGCTCAGCTGCGCGCCTGGGAGCGCACCACCGTGAACGCACGCTGTGCAGTGCCCGGTTGCTGCGCACCGCGCAGTGGCTTTACCCGGCCCGGGCCGACGCGCTGTCGGTGGTGGTCATGCATCACGCGGTGATGGGCCGCGCTGCGTAGGACATGGACTACAGCCAATACAGCGCAACTGCCCACATTCGGGCAGCACCCTGCAAGGCATACTGGTGCAAAGACCCGTCGGTCGAATGCGGCACGGGTGCCGCACGCCGCTGCACGCAGCCCATGTCACCGCTAAGAACATTCATCGTCGAGGACAGCCCGATCATTCTCGACAACCTGGTCGCCACGCTCGAAGAGCTGGCCGACGTGAAGGTCGTCGGTGCCGTGCCCGACGAGAACGCTGCCGTGCAGTGGCTGCGCAACGGCGGCCAAGACCTTGATCTCATGATCATCGACATCTTTCTCAAGTCGGGCTCCGGTCTGGGCGTGTTGCGTGCCGCGCAGGACGCCGGCCTCACGGTGCGACGCGTCGTGCTGACCAACTACGCCACGCCCGACATCCGCAGGCGCTGCGCCGCATTGGGCGCTGACCGCGTGTTTGACAAGTCGGGCGAACTCGAAGACCTCATCGACTACTGCGGCCGCATTGCCGACGGCACGGTCACGGCGCCCGGCACCTTGCGCTGACGTGGTGCCCACGCGATGCCCGGCCAAGACGCTGAACCTGCCCCTGCGCCACAGACCCATGCCGCGCGTTCTGGCGGGATGAAGGCGGCCACACCGCAGCGCAAAGGCTGGCGCATGCCGCTGGCGATCGCACTCGGGGCACTGTTGACGCTGGGCGTGCTGTCGGTGGCCGAGTGGTCTTACAAACGTGCCGTGGACTCGCTCGGAAGCCTGGGCACACGCTCCATCGCCCGCACCAACATCCAGATCGTGATGCGCCGGCTGCTCGACGCTGAATCAGCGCAGCGCGGCTACCTGCTCACGGGCCGCAAGGAATACCTGGCGCCTTATGCCGATGTTGCCGCCGACATCGGCCACGCCATCGCCACGCTGCGCACCCTGTACCGCGACGACGCCGAAGTGCAGCCGCTGGTTGTGGAGGTGTCAACGCGGTCGATCGAGAAGCTGTCGGAGACCACCGAAGGCCTGAACCTCTTCGATGCCGGGTCGCACGATGCCTGGCGCAACCTGTTGCTGACCGACATCGGGCGCGAGAAGATGGAGGCCGTGCGCAAGGCTGGGGAGTCGTTGCTGGCAGTGGAAGACCGCCGCGTGATCACCGAGCGCGCTGCGGTGTACCGGGCGCTTGAACTCGGGCGCCGGGGGGTCAGCATCACCACCCTGCTCAGCCTGCTCTGGTTCATCTTTTTCCTGCGCAAGAACGCCGCCTTGCAGGCGGCGCAGATGGCCAGCGCCCAGGCCTTGCAGGCCGAGCGCGACGCACTGGACGCGCAGGTGCGCCAGCGCACCGCAGAGCTGGCCGAACTCAACCGCCACCTGCAAGAGGTGCGCGAAAACGAGCGCGGCAACCTGGCGCGTTCACTGCACGACGAACTGGGCGCCCTGCTCACCGCCGCCAAGCTGGACCTGGCGCGGCTGCGGCGCGCCCTGCCCGAGCCCTCGCCCGATCTCAGCGACCGCCTGAACCACCTGGCCAGCACGATCGACCTCGGCATCGGCCTGAAGCGCCGCGTCATCGAAGACCTGATGCCATCGGCGCTGCACAACCTGGGCCTGCGCACGGCGCTTGAAATCCTGGCGGGTGAATTTTCTCAACGCACGGGTGTGCTCACACTGCTGGAGGTGCAGGACACCGAGCTGGACGTGTCGGGACGCAATGCCGTCTTTCAGCTCGTGCAGGAGTCGCTGGCCAACGTCGAGCAACACGCGGCCGCGCAACAGGTACGGCTGGGCGTGCGCGTGGCCAGCGGCGAGGTTGCGATCCGGGTGCAGGACGACGGCCGCGGCTTCAGCCGCGAACAGGTCGCCGGTGCCGGCCACGTCTGGAAGAACCTGCGCCACCGCATCGAAGCCCTGGGCGGCACGCTGTCGGTGGCTTCAGCGCCAGGCCAGGGCACCGAGGTGGCGGCGACCATGCCGCTGCCGGCGCCGCAGGCGAATGCAGAACCGGCCGCTGCGGCACCCGATTTGCTGACACTTCGGCCCGCGCAGGCTTGAGCCGCTGGATAGCTGGAGACATGACAACTGGTTAACGGCAGCCAGACACTGAAGATCGACGTTAGCGCCGCGCTCAGCTCAGGCGTTTCAGCGTCCAGCAGGCCGCGCCGCCGGCCGCAGCGCTCAGAAAGGTGCCCCAGACTGTGTCGGTCAGTGCAAGGCCCCAACTCCACGACTTGAGCGTGGCCATGTTGCTGAGGTCATAGGTCGCATACGCCACCAAACCAACCAGCCCCGCGCGCAGCACGGCGGCCGGCAACGAGCCGGGTGTGGGCCACAGCGCCAGTGCCATGAGCCCGGCCGGATAGCCCAGGTAGAACAGCGCTGCGGGCAGCAGGCGCACCTGGTCAGCAGCCACGGCAGCCATCTCGCTGCGGTAGAAGTCCCTGGCCAGTACGCCCAGCCACAGGGCGTCGAGCGCAGCCACCACCAGCAGGGCCGCGCCGTAGGCCCACGCCCAGGCGGCCATCAGCCAGCCCCCACCGGCGCCCGCAAGACCAGCGCCCACGGTGTGCGGCTGGCAGGTCGGCCGCAGCGCAACGCGCGCTGGCGCTGCATGCGCAGCACCCAAAGCGCCGACTCTTCGGCCCCGCCTGCAAAGCGGGGGCGAGACCGCATCGACCACAGTGGCCACAGCGTCTTCCTGCGCTGCGTTTCAGCCGCCACGCTGGCGCTCCCCTTGATGGCGATGCAGGCGCCATGGCGCTCGTCGCTGCAAGCCAGATTCACGGTCTTCATGCGGTGTGCCTGTACAAAGAAGCTGGCACCCTGGACTGGTGCCTTGCGTCAGCCGAATTTATGCCGCGCGCGCAATGCCGCCGGTAGGACCATCCGGGCCCTGGCTGCAGGACGGCCCGACAGCGGGGCGCTGGGCGGATGTTCAGCGCGGTTCCACCCGCTCAGATTAGAGGCCGCGGTGGTGGGCGGCCGTCGCCGTACAGGTCTGCCAGGCGGGCCAGCGCCTTCGGGTCCAGCAGTTGCAAGCGCCCCGCTTCGATCCGGTACAGGCCGCGGCGTTGCAGCTTTCGCAGCGTCTTGTTGGTGTGCGCCAGGCTCAGCCCCAGCGCGTCGGCCAAGTGTTGCTGGGTGGGCGGAAAAGGCACGCCCAGCGCACCTTGATGGGCGGCGGGGTCGGCCACGCCGTGCAGCGCGGCGGCCCGCTTGTAGAGCAGGATCAGCAGCGTGGCGACACGCTCTTCGGCACTGCGCCGGCCGATCGACAGCAGGTTGTCGTCCACCAGCGATTCTTCGTGCGCGGTGAGCCATGTGATGTTGAACCCCATTGATGGCTGATGGCGGTGCAGGTCCCACAGCGCGTTGCGGTCAAACACGCACAGCCGCGCTTCGGTGAGCATCACCACGCCGTGCGCTGCGGCGTCGCTCATCTTCTGCTGCACGCCGATGAAGTCGCCAGCCAGCAGAAAGTTCAGTATCTGGCGCCGGCCGTCGCTGAGCGTCTTGAAGCGGTAGCCCCAGCCCTGCAGCAGCGTATAGAGCCGCGTGTCGGATTCGCCTTCGTGGATCAGCGTCTCTCCTTCCTGCAGCACCAGTTCGCGGCGCTTCAGCTGCTGCACGAGCGCCAGTTCTTCTTCGGTGTGCGACAGAAACAGCGGCAAGGCGCGCAGCGGGCAGTCCAGGCACGGGGTCACGGTCATAGATGCTTCCGGGTACTGTTGAGGGGCCACACACCGCGCGCGCATAGCCCACCGCGCGCAGTTGCGCTGCGTGATACCACATTGATCTAGCACACAGGGCCAAAGGCCAGGCGCTTCTACAGTGGCCGCATGCCGAACATTCAACTCCCTGCCGAGTGCCTGCACATCATTTACTGCAGCCGTCTGGCGCCTGGCGCCGACTACACCGCCTACGCCGACATCTGCCGCGCCGCGCGACGACGCCATCTGGACGACGGTGTCGCAAGTATTTTATTGTTTGACGGACATCGCTTCTGCCAATGGCTGCAGGGCGAGCGCGGCGCCGTGGCGGCGCTGATGCACCAGATAGCAGGCGACACGCGCCACGCTGGGCTAACGACACGGATGCACGCAGTCATGCCTTTTTGCGGCTTTGCGCAAGGGTGGCGCGCTGGTTTCGTTGACAGCGAAGGGCTGGACCGGTTCCAGCAGTTCAACGGCACCTCGCCAGACCAGGTGCTGTCTGCATTCGGCCGCCTGCTGGCGGCAGCGGAGATCGAGCCCGCGATGTCGATTTCTGACGCCGCCACAGCGGGTGCGGTTGCGTCCGGTGCAGCCGCTTCCCAGTGCTACGGCGGCAACCAGGCCTGGCCGGGTCTAGCCGACACGAGCCGACCCTAGCCGGCTTGCTCGGCCAGCAGCACTTCAACGCGCCTGTTCTTGGCGCGGCCGCTGTCGGTGTCATTGCTGGCCACCGGCTCGCGTTCGCCGCGGCCCTCGACGCTGACGCGGCTGGACGCCACGCCTCGCCCCAGGAGGTAACTGCGCACGGCCTGCGCGCGCTCCACCGAGAGCGGCTGGTTCGTTGCATCGCTGCCCGTGCTGTCGGTGTGGCCCACCACCCAGACGCGCACGCCGGGGTCGAGATTGCGCGCCATTTCGTCCAGCACCGGTCGCATCGCGGGCTTGATGTCAGCACGGCCGACGTCGAATGAAAAGTCGCTCGGCACGTTGACGCGCAGGCGGTTGTCGTCGGTGCGCTGCACGTCAATGCCAGTGCCCGCACTGGCGCGCGCCAGGGCTTCGCGTTTGTCTTCCATGCGCTTGGACCACAAATTGCCGGCGATGGCACCGACGGCGCCGCCCAACACCGCGCCTCGGCCCGCATTGCCGCCAGTGGCCGAACCGATCACTGCGCCAGCCGCCACGCCCACGGCAGCGCCCGTCGCGGTGCCGCGTTCACGCTCGCTCATCGAACTGCAGCCGGCGATCAAAGTGCCGGAAAGTACGACCGCAATGGACAGGGGGAAGTGGAGTTTCAACATGGTGAGTGACCTCGTAGGGATTGCTGCGGCTTGCTTCGCCACAGTCCGCAGATGGTCCCCGGGCCAGGCGCTGACCCCTGTGGGCACGCAACGGGGCGGCCTGTAAGACAAGGCGCTGCTTTTAAAAGATGCGGCTTGGCGCTGGTGACCACGGCGCGCAGTCCTACATTGCGGCCAGAAAACGCCCGACACCGCGCGGCCGGCACGCCTGCCGACACTTCGTCGCAATTCATGGCAACCGTGAGGACACGATGAACCGATCGCACCCGACGCCCAGCTCTGGCGATGCACACAGCCCGCGCCTGCATCCGCAGCAGACCTACCGCGCCAGCCCAGCCGAAGACCATGAGGCATCCAGGCCGCCGGCACCCAAATCCTTACGCCGCGATGCCGCCCGCAGGGCAGAGGCTGATGCAGAAATCCGCGAACTCATGAGCGCCCCCAGAGACAGGCGTTGACCGGGCGGGCGGTTGACACTGCAGCAGCCATTGCAGCCGCCAATCTGGCGACCATTCCAGCGGCCGCTGTCCTCGCCATCATCCCTTCCCGCCCATGAAGTTATTCCACTGCAGCCATTGCGGCGCCCAGATCTACTTTGACAATTCCGGCTGCATGCACTGCGGTGCCCATCTGGCTTTTGTGCCCGACGAGTTGGGTTTCATTGCCTTTGAGAGTTCCGCGCAGGGCTACACGCTGCTGATGGGTGATGACTCCGCCAGCAACGGCGTGGCCGCCTGGCAGCCCTGTGTACATCGCAGCAGCGTGTGGCATTGCAACTGGGCGGCGCCTTCGTCCGACCCTGCAGGGCAGTGCGCCAGTTGCCGCTTGACGCGCATGGACTTGTCGGCACCTCAGGGCGAACATGCCCAGCGCTGGCAGGTGGCTGAAGCAGCCAAAAGGCGTCTGCTGACCACCCTCTTGACGCTGGGTGTGCCCATCAGCCCCAAACAACACGACACCGACCCTGTCGGCCTGGAATTTGTGTGGGTCGTACCCGATGTCGCCAACCCTGCCAACCACGCCACCACGGGCCACGACAACGGCACCATCACCTTGAACCTGCTGGAAGCAGATGACGACCACCGGGAATTCACACGCGTGGCCTTTGGCGAGCCCAGCAGAAGCGTGCTCGGACACCTGCGTCACGAGTTGTCGCACCGCCTGCAGCAAAGCTACACACTCGACGCTGCGACGCAGCAAGCGGCGCGCGACCTCTTTGGCGACGAGCGCGCCGATTACGCCCAGGCCCTGCAAATGCACTATGCCGGTGGCCCGCCGCCACACTGGCAGCAGCAGACCATCAGCGCCTATGCCAGCGCGCACCCCTGGGAGGACTGGGCCGAGACTTGCGCGCACTACCTGTTGATGGTGGACGCGGTGGAAACCGCTGCCGCCTGGGGCCTGCGCCTGGACACCGTGCCCGACCTGCAAAGCGGCAGCGCGCTGGCGGCCATGGCGGTGCCGGTCGAAGACCTGGTCTTCAGCCGCTGGCTGCCGGTGGCGCGGTTCCTCAACGCGATGGCGCGGTCAATTGGCGTGCGCGACAACTACCCCTTCGTCATCGCCCCGCCGGTGCTGGAAAAGCTGCGCTTTGTGCAACGTGTGCTTCAGCTCGCGACCACAGGCCCCGCCAACCCGGGCCCATTCTCCGACCCCGATCCCGAGGCGCAAACATGGACGCCCGAGACTTGCTGAAGGCCGATCATCTGGCTGCCCATGCGCTGGCTCACCGGATGGCACACACCCGCGCCGAGCAAGCGGTGGCCACCACCGCGCTCAAGCGAGCGCAGAGCGACGGGGCAACGACGGACGTTGTTTGCTGACCCGCCGGGCCAGTCCCAGGGCGAAAACCACAGTGCGAAGCACGCAGGTTTGCCCAGCGCGACCTGCTGCGGGGTGACGCCGCAGAATCAACTACGCCAGTAAATTTTGTCTGTGCGACACCGAACAAAGGGACGATGATGGAGGCCACTTCGGCACCCTCCCAACGCCACCGCCACAGGGTGGCAATCGGCGCGCGCAACGCGCAAAATTCGGGCTCGGTGCATCCCGCCGTGCTGGGTCAAGGAGGACCGATGTTCAAGCAGGCCATCGACACGTTCGCGCGCGGGCGTTGGGCCCTGCCGGCGGTGCTTGTCATGGGCCTCGTTGCCCTGTCGGTGAACGAAAGCACGTACCAGCATTCGCACTACACGCTGACGCGCGGCATCGCGCTGACCGACGCGCGCATCCAGGCGGCGCACACGCTTCAGGTGCTGAGCGACGCCGAAACGAATGCCCGCGCCTTTCTCATCAGCGAGCAGCCCGCCGATGTGTCCGCCTACCGCCAGGCAGCGCGTGCGCTGCCGGCCGCGCAGGAGGGCGCCTTCAGGCTGATTGCCCAGGTTGACCCGGAACGCACGGTGTCGGTGGACAAGGTGCGCTCGCAGATCGACGAGCGCCTGCTCACGCTTGAACGCTGGATGACGCTGGCCGCTGCCGGGCAGCGCAGCCAGGCCCAGCAACTGGCTGGCAGCGACCTGGGCCGGGCCCGTTTTGCCGAGTTGCGGCAAGAATTCGACCAGGTGCTGGGCCGCGCAGCCAGCGTGCAGCAAGTGGCACGGCGCTCGCTTTACGACGCCATGATGCTCAACCGCGTGGCGCTGCACGGCATGGTGCTGCTGGCCATGGTGGGGCTGGTGCTGTTCATGCGCCAGTTGCGACAGACCGACCTGCAACTGGCGCAGGAGCAGTTGCGCCTGGAGCACCAGATCGGCGCCCGCACGGCCGAACTGCGTGAACTGGCGGGCCACCTGGTTGACGCGCGCGAAGACGAACGCGGCCGTGTCGCGCGCGAACTGCACGACGAAATGGGCGGCCTGCTGACGGCGATGAAACTGGAGTTCGCGCGCCTGCGCCGGGTGCCCGACCTGCCCACTGCTGCACGCGAGCGGGTTGCCGGCATCGAGGCGCGCCTGAACGACGGCATTGCATTGAAGCGGCGCATCGTGGAAAACCTGCGGCCTTCGTCGCTGGACCAGTTGGGCCTGTGCGTGGCGCTCGAGATGCTGTGTACCGACACCGCCAACAACCTGGGCATCGCGGTACACCGGCATCTGGAATCCGTGCCGCTGGACAAGGATGCAGAGTTGACGGTTTACCGACTGGTGCAGGAATCGCTGACCAACATCAGCAAGTACGCGCAAGCACGCGAGGTGGTGGTGAGGCTGGAAACCGTTGGCCAGCACGCCCGTGTCACGGTGCAGGACAACGGGCGCGGTTTCCAGACCGCCGCCGTGCCAGCGGGCCACCACGGCCTGCTGGGCATGCGGGTGCGGGTGGAGTCCCACGCCGGCAGCTTGACGATCGACAGCGCACCCGGAAGCGGCACCACGATCCGCGCCGAGCTGCCGGTGTCTCTGCCACGGGCAGAGGCAGCCGCCTGACTGAGCAGGTCGCTGAGCACAGGGTGAGCGCAGGGTGAGCATCCAACGCGGGGCCCCAGGGCTCGCGGCGTCCTACGCGGTATTGCGCCCTGCGCCCACGCGAGCAGCTCGCACTGTGGCCGGACCATTGCCGCACCGGCGCCTAGCCGCTTTCCTGGAGTACTGCCATGACTGTGCAAACCCCCATCCACCCGATCCCGATGCGCCCTGACGCTGCCAGGACGGATGCCGACAACCACTCGATGCGGTCCGCGTCCTACAAGCCCCCGCGCCGCCACTGGCCCGGCGTGCTGGCCGCCGCGGTGCTGGGCGCAGGCATCGCGGCCGCCTTCGTTTCCAGCTATTACGACGACCGAAGCCTGGGTACCCGGCTTGACGACACGGTGGCCGCCGCCGGTGGCACCGTCGAGCGCGGCGTGGCCGACCTTCGCGGCGCAGCCAATGGCGCCGCTGCGGGCACTGCCGTGGCAGCCGACCGGGTGGCAGGCGCGCTGAGCGACACCGGCATCACGGCGGCGGTGAAGACCGCGCTAGCCGCCGACCCGTCACTGAGCGCCTTGAAGGTCGAAGTCAACACCACCGAAGGCGTGGTGCGCCTGGACGGCCCGGCGCCGGACGCCAAGTCGCGTGAGCGTGCCGGTGTACTGGCTGCGGCGCCCGATGGCGTGCGGCAGGTTGACAACCGGCTGGTGGTGCCTTCGCTGTGAGGTGTGCGATGGAAGTCAGCGCCTGAAGTCAGCGCCTGAAAAAAACCCCGACGGCAGATACCGTCGGGGTTGCAACAACCAGGCGCCAGGGAAGGGGTGGCCCTGCGCCGGCCGGAGGAAATCAGGTCTTGCCGAACTGCGCCTTCGCAGTGTTCATGCAGGCCGTCTTGGCGTCGCCCGACAGCACTTCGCACTTCTCGGCCGCAACCTTGAAGTCGGCGTCACGGCTGGCGCTGGCGGCATCGGTACGGGCTGCCGCCACGTCCTTGTTCAACTGCAGATTGGCCAGCGCCTTCGTGCGCGTGGCCTTGGCGGTTTTGATGCAGACATCCTTGCCGTTTCCAGCCAGGTCGTCGCAGCGCTCGCGCTCGACGTCGTAGGCCGCTTCGACCTTTGCCTTGCCGAGCTTTTGCATGTCGGCCGGCTTGCTGGAGTAGGCATATTCGGCCTCAGCCTTGGCCACGCTGAGTTGACCTTTGGCTTGCAGCTTGCAGATGTCCTTGGGGTTGCCAGCCAGTGACTTGCAGCCGTCCGCTTCGGCCTTGTAGGCGCCATCGGCCTGGGCGCGCGCCGCGTTGTATTCGGCTTTGCTGATGGCGGCTGCATGCGCCGCGCCAGACAGCAGTGCGGCCACGGCAATGCAAGTGGCACGCAAGGTTATTGATCGAATCATGGTCATTTCTCCTGAGGTGGAAGATCGCAACTGGTGATTGGCGCTGGGCCTGCACCGAGACAGGTTTTCAGTGTCAAGGCGGCGCTATGGGCCAGCGCCTGGACAAGCGCGCAAGGCGGTGTAGTCAGCGTCCTACCTGCACCGGGCGGATGACGGTTCAGCGCTGTGCCGACACGCGCCACACGACATTGCCCACGTCGTCGGCCACCAGCAGCGCACCGCCGCGGTCCAGTGCCACGCCCACCGGCCGGCCGTAGGCCTTGCCTTGCGGGCTCAAGAAACCGCTCAACACCGGCAGCGGCTGCGCACCGCTGGGCCGCGCACCGTCAAAGGGCACGAACACAACCTCGTAGCCGCTGTGGGGCTTGCGGTTCCACGAGCCATGCTGGCCGATGAACATGCCCTGCGCGAAAGCCGGCGCCAGCGGGGTGCCGGCCGACCAGGCCAGTCCCAGCGGCGCGGTGTGCGAGCCCAGGGCGTAGTCAGGCATGGCAGCGCGCGCAACCAGATCTGGCCGCGCCGGCTGCACCCGGGTGTCCACGTTCTTGCCGTAGTAGCTGTAGGGCCAGCCGTAAAACGCGCCGTCACGCAGGCTTGTCAGGTAGTCGGGCACGAGGTCGCTGCCGAGCTCGTCGCGCTCGTTCACCACTGTCCACAGCGTGCTGACAGTCGTGCTGACTGAAGGCACCCAGGCCAGACCGTTCGGGTTGCGCAGGCCGGTGGCGTAGAGGCGGTGCGCGCCGGTCGCCACGTCAACCGCCCACACTGCCGCGCGCTCTGCTTCAGCCGCCATGCCGCGTTCTGCGACATTGCTGTTGGAGCCGACGGTGACGTAAAGCGTGCGGCCGTCGCCACTGGCGATGAGGTTCTTTGTCCAGTGGTGGTTGATGGTGCCGGCCGGCAACGCCGTCACGACCGTGCCTGGCTCGTCGATGCGCGTCACGGCGTTGCGATAGGGGAAGCGCAGCACGGCGTCGGTGTTGGCCACGAAGAGCTGATCGCCCACCAGGGCCATGCCGAAGGGCGAGTTCAAGCCCGACAGGAAGACGTGGCGCTGGTCTGCGACACCGTCGCCATCGCTGTCGCGCAGCAGGGTGATGCGGTTGGCGCTGGGCGTGCCGGCGCCAGCGCGCTTCATGGCAAGCTTCTTGATCCAGCCCTTGATGCCGCCCGAGTCATCGGGCTTGGGCGGCGCGTTGCTCTCGGCCACCAACACATCACCGTTAGGCAGCACGAGCAGCCAGCGCGGGTGGTCAAGCTCACGCGCAAAGGCCTGCACGCGCAGGCCGGCGGCGGCCAGCGGTGTGCCTCCCTCGGGCCAACCTTGCGCCGGGGCGATGTTGACAGTGGGCAGCAGTGTGTGGCGTGGCGGCGGCAGTGTGGGCTGCGCGCCGATTCCCGCCGACAGCGGCAGGCGCGCGCTTTCAGCGCAGGCGGCCAGCAGTGCGGTGCAGACAAGCACCGCCAACAGCGTGCGGCGCCGATCGCTTGGACGTTGGATGATCACTTGGCGTGTCGCAACAAAAGTGGCTTGAGCGCCAACGCTAGTCGCGCGCGGCGCCGTGTGGCGTCAGCGCATGCAGCGCACGGTGGTAGGACCGCGACTACGGCCAGGCCTACACCACATTCAGTTCGCGCAAGGGGCGTTGCTCGATGACACGCTGCCAGCCCAGCGCCGACAGGTCGAGCGTGCAGAAGCGCCCTGCCACCACCAGCTCCGACAACGCGCGGCCCACCGCCGGCGCCTGCTGCACGCCGTGGCCGCTGAAGCCGTTGGCAAAGAGCAAATTCGGCAGCTCGGGGTGGGCGCCGAGGATCAGGTTGTCGTCGAGCAGGTTGAGGTCGTAGTGCCCCGCCCAGGCGCTGTGCAGGCGCGCCGCTTCGAAGCCCGGCACGCGCTGCGCCAGCGCCGGCCACAGGCGCTCTTCAAACCATTGCAGCGGCACGTCGAAGTCGTGGTTTTCCGGGTCTTCTGCGGGCGGCGGGGCGATGCCGCACAGGAAGCCGTGGCCCCCGTGTCGGCCGTGACCTTCGGGCCTGAAGTACAGGCCAGTCGGGTCCACCACCAGCGGGCAGCCCGGCAACTGCGCCGGGCTCGTGAAGTGGAAGACGCAGCGTTTGCGCGACTGCACCGGCAGCGTGATGCCGGCCTGACGCGCCAAGGTGGTGGCACCGGTGCCGGCGGCGTTGATGAGCCAGCCGCAGCCGATGCGGCTGCCGTCGGCCAGCACGACGCCGTCCACGCGGCCCTGCCCGTCCCGGTTGGTGCGCACGACGCCCACCACCTCGGCCTGGCGCACCACGGCGCCGAGCGCGACGGCCTTGTGGCGCAGGCCCTGCATCAGCGCGTGCGCGTCCAGCCAGCCTTCGCCCGACAAGCCGAGCGCGCCGCCCGCCACATCGTCATGGCGCAGCCAGGGAAAACGCGCACCCAATTCGGCCGGCGACAGCAGCGCGATGTCGGCGCCTTCAGCGCGCTGCACACGATGGTTAGCCTGCAACACGGCATGGCCGGCCTCGGTCGCCAGAAACAGGTAGCCCGGCTCGCGGAAAGCCAGGTCGGGCGCCACGCCGTCCACGGCCAGGTGCTCGCCCGCAGCACGCAGGAAGGTTGTGCCGAACATCGACATGCGCACGTTCTCGGGGGTGGAAAATTGGTGCCGGATCGACGCCAGCGAACGCGTGGTGGCGCAGTGCTGGAAGCTCAGGTCACGCTCCAGCAGCAGCACCGACCCGCCAAAGCCGCTGTCCTGCGCCAGGAAGTAGGCCGCCGCGCTGCCCACCACGGCGGCGCCGACGATCACGACATCGAAGTGGTCCTGCATGCATGTCCCGAGTTGGGAGCCGTTTTATAGCCTTGATGCAATTCAGGACTTGGCCAGCTCTTGTTCCTGCAACTGCCGCCACATCACCTTGCCCGAGCCGCTGCGCGGCAGCGCATCGACAAACTCCACCCGCTTGGGCACCTTGTAGGCCGCCATGTGCTCGCGCGCCCAGTCGATGATGTCCTGCTCGGTGGTCTGCCCCTTTGCTTCGGCGCGCAGCACGATGACGGCCTTCACGGTTTCGCCGCGGTAGGCGTCGCGCGCCGCGATGATGCAGGCGTCTTGCACCAGCGGGCACTTGAAGAGCATCAGCTCGACCTCGCTCGGCCAGACCTTGAAGCCGCTGGCGTTGATCATGCGTTTCAAGCGGTCGGTGATGAAGAAGTAGCCCTCTTCGTCACGCCGGCCGAGGTCGCCAGTGCGGAAAAAATTGTTTGCCTTCGATGGTGATGAAAGCCGCCTTCGTCGCCTCGGGGTGGCCCCAATAGCCGCGGAAGACCATCGGGCCGTGGGTCACGATCTCGCCCACCTCGCCGACTGGCATTTCACGCAGCGTTTCGGGGTCGATGATGCGGCTGTCAACACCGTAGATCGGGATGCCCAGGCACTGCAGCTTGGCGCGTTCGGGCGGATTGGCGTGGCTCGGCGCA
>JANNGN010000503.1:0-2137 GCA_031403895.1 Rubrivivax sp.
TGTCGGCCGCCTTTTCGCTGATGGGCAAGCGCGTGCTGCAGATCGGCTGCGACCCCAAGCACGACAGCACTTTCACGTTGACGAAGAAGATGCTGCCCACCGTCATCGACGTGCTCGAAACGGTGGACTTCCACGCCGAAGAACTGCGCCCCGAGGACTTTGTCTTCAAGGGCTTCAACGGCGTCATGTGCGTCGAAGCCGGCGGCCCGCCTGCGGGCACCGGCTGCGGCGGTTACGTCGTCGGCCAGACCGTCAAGTTGCTGAAGGAACACCACCTGCTGGAAGACACCGACGTGGTGATCTTCGACGTGCTGGGCGACGTGGTCTGCGGCGGCTTCGCGGCACCCTTGCAGCATGCCGACCGCGCCATGATCGTGACCGCCAACGACTTCGATTCCATCTTCGCGATGAACCGCATCGTGCAGGCCATCGGTGCAAAGGCGAAGAACTACAACGTGCGGCTCGGCGGCGTCATCGCCAACCGCAGCAAGGACACCGACCAGATCGACAAGTACAACAACAAAATCGGCTTGAAGCTGGCCGCGCACTTCCCCGACCTGGACGTGATCCGCCGCAGCCGCCTGAAGAAATGCACGCTGTTCGAGATGGAAGCGTCGCCAGAGCTGGAAGCAGTGCAGAAGGAATACATGCGGCTGGCCGCCGCGCTGTGGCTGGGTGGCGAGCCGCTGTCTGCGGTGCCGATGAAAGACCGCGACATCTTCGACCTGCTGGGGTTTGATTGAGAGAGCGTCAGATGAACACCGCCGCCTACGAACAGCGCCGCAGCAAGATCGAAGACTACTTCGACCGCAGCGCCGTCAAGGCCTGGGAGCAGCTCACCAGCACCGCGCCGGTGGGCCGCATTCGCAGCACCGTGCGCGCGGGCCGTGACCGCATGCGTGCACAGCTGCTGTCGTGGCTGCCGCAGGACCTGCAAGGCGCACGGGTGCTCGACGCCGGCTGCGGCACCGGTGCGCTGGCGCTGGATGCAGCGCGGCGCGGCGCCGAGGTGGTGGCCATCGACCTGTCGCCACAGCTCGTGGACGTGGCGCGGCGGCGTGTGGCTGAGTTGATGAGCGCAGACACGGGCGCTGCGGCGATCAGCGGCCACATCGACTGGCGCAGCGGCGACATGCTCGACAGCGGCCTCGGCGTCTTCGACCACGTGGTGGCGATGGACTCTCTGATCCACTACGACGAAGCCGACATGGTGCGCATCCTGGAGAGCTGGTCGCAGCGCACGCGGCATTCGATGCTCTTCACCTTCGCGCCGCGCACGCCATTGCTGGCCGCCATGCGCTCGCTGGGCAGCCTGTTCCCGCGCAGCAACCGCGCGCCCTGGATCGAACCCGTGGCTGAGAAGTCACTGCGCCAGCGCTTGGGCGACGGGGTGCCGCAGTTCAACGCCACGCGCACCCAGCGTGTAGCCAGCGGCTTCTACACCTCGCAGGCGATGGAGCTGCAGCGGCCGTGAACATGATCGCCCGCCTTCGCACCTTGCGCAGCATGAAGCGGCCCCGTTTGGCGCTGCAGTGGAAGAAGCTGAGCCCGCGCTACCTGCCCTTTGCAGACGCGGCGAGTGAGGGCCTGCCGCTGAACCGCCTGCTGCGCCTGTCGCTGTTCCAGGTCTCGGTGGGCATGGCGACGGCGCTGATGGTGGGCACGCTGAACCGCGTCATGATCGTCGAGCTGGGCGTGGCCGCCTGGCTGGTGGCGCTGATGGTGGCGCTGCCGATCGTGGTGGCGCCGTTGCGCGCCATCATCGGCCACCGCTCCGACACCTACGCCTCGGCCATCGGCTGGCGCCGTGTGCCCTACGTCGGGCTCGGCGCATTCCTGCAGTTCGCGGGGCTGTCGATCATGCCTTTTGCACTGCTGCTGCTGTCGGGTGAAGGGCAGCTTGGTTTGGCGTGGGTCGGCCATGTGGCGGCGGCACTGGCCTTCCTGCTCGTCGGTGCGGGCTTGCAGACGACGCAGACCGCCGGCCTGGCATTGGCCACCGACTTGGCGGCGGAAGACGCACGGCCGCGCGTGGTGGCCCTGATGTACGTGATGCTGCTTGTCGGCCTGGTGGGCGGCGATTGCGTCGGCGGCGGGGCGTCGATCGGCAGCGCGTTCGTGCCGAGAAACGTCTGCC
>JANNGN010000504.1:0-7772 GCA_031403895.1 Rubrivivax sp.
GGGCGGGGAACGCGGCGGCCGCCCGCTCTTCCGCGCCTTGCGCCTTGCGCTGCTGCCTGGCCAGGTGGTGTGGCTGCGCGGGCGCAATGGGCGCGGCAAGACGAGCCTGCTGCGCCTGATGGCGGGGCTGGCGACGCCGACCGCAGGTGCTGTGCATTGCAACGGTGTGCCGCTGCCGCGCGCCGACGCGGCCTGGCGCGAGCGGCTGTTGTTCATCGGCCATGCCAATGCGCTGAAAGAAGACCTGACGGTGGCCGAATCGCTGCGTTTCCTGGCCCGGCTGCAGGGCCGCCATTGCAGTGCCGCGCAGCTCGGCGCAGCACTTGAACGCGTGGGCATTGCGCCGCTGGCCGCGCGGCCGGTGCGCACGCTCAGCCAGGGCCAGCGCCGCCGGGCAGCGCTGGCGCGGCTGGCGCTGCCGCAGCCGCCGTCGGTGTGGTTGCTGGACGAACCCTTCGACGCGCTGGACGACGACGGCGTCCAGCGGCTGAACGCGCTCTTGTCCGAGCATGCGGCTGCCGGTGGTAGCACGCTGCTCACCAGCCATCAGGCGTTGACGCTCGATAACCCCGCGCCGATTCCGCTTGAGCTGGACGCACCCGCCTGCGCGCCGGTGCCTGCGGCATGATGTCAAGTGGTGCTTTTGCACCATCATCCGGTGCCCTGCACCTGCACCTGCACCATGACATCCCCGCATGAGGGCCCTCTTTTTAGCCATCCTGCTGCGCGAACTGCGGCTGGCGCAGCGGCGCCCGGTCGAAGCGCTGCTGCCGGTGGCGTTTTTCATCGTCTCGGCCAGCCTCTTTCCGCTCGGCGTGGGGCCCGAACCGCAGACGCTGCGCACGATGGCGCCGGGCATCGCCTGGGTCACCGCGCTGCTGGCCAGCATGCTGTCGGTGCAGCACCTGTATGCCGCCGACCATGCCGACGGCTCGCTCGACCAGTTGCTGCTGGCACCGCAGTCGGCGCTGGTGGTGGCCGCTGCCAAGAGCGCCGCGCACTGGCTCACGCACGGCCTGCCGCTGATCGTGGCTGCGCCGCTGGTGGGGCTGATGTTCGGGCTGTCGGGGGCCGCTTTGGCTGCACTCATGGTCAGCCTGCTGCTTGGCACGCCCATCCTGAGCCTGCTCGGCGGCCTGGGCGCGGCGCTCACGCTCGGGCTGCGCGGTGGCGGCATGCTGCTGATCCTGATCGTGCTGCCGCTGGCCGTGCCGGCGCTGATCTTCGGCGCAGCGGCAGTGGCGGCGGTGGAAGCCGGGCTGTCGCCGTCCGGACACTTTTCGCTGCTCGGTGCGCTGCTGATTGCCACTGCGCTCGGCACGCCATGGGCGACGGCGGCGGCGTTGCGCATATCGACTGAATGAACCCGTCCACCTTTTGATGACAGCCCGCCTGCGCTTGACCACCTTCGCCGCCCCGGCGCGCTTTGACGCGCTGGCCGGCGCGCTGCTGCCGTGGCTTTGGGCGGCCACGCTGCTGCTGGCTGGCAGCGCCCTGTACATCGGCTTCTTCGTCGCCCCCACCGACGCCACGCAGGGCGACGCCTACCGCATCATCTTCATCCATGTGCCGGCGGCCTGGATGTCAATGCTGCTGTACCTGGTGATGGCTTTTTGGGCGGCCATCGGCTGGGCCTTCAAGGCGCGCATGGCGTCGATGCTGGCGCGTGCCATCGCGCCCACCGGCGCCATGTTCACCGTGCTGGCGCTATGGAGTGGCGCGCTGTGGGGCAAGCCGACCTGGGGCACCTTCTGGGTGTGGGACGCACGCCTCACGTCCGAGCTGATCCTGCTCTTCCTCTACCTCGGCTACCTGGCGCTGGTGGGCGCCATCGACGACCTGCGTCGGGCCGACCAGGCCGGCGCGCTGCTGGCGCTGGTGGGCGTGGTCAACATTCCCATCATCTACTTCTCGGTGCGCTGGTGGAACACACTGCACCAGGGCGCCACCATCAGCCTGACAGCGGCGCCCAAGATGGCCAGCACCATGCTCACGGCCATGCTGCTGATGACGCTTGCTTGCTGGGCTTACGCCTTTGCGGTGATCTTCACCCGAGCCCGCGCCATCATCATCGAACGCGAGAGCCACACTGCCTGGGTCGCCGAGCGCGTCGGCGAGGTGGCGTGATGGCCTGGAACAGCGTCGCCGACTTTGTCCACATGGGCGGCTATGGCGTCTATGTGTGGGGCTCTTATGGCGCGGCCCTGCTGCTGATGACCCTGGAACCCTTTCTCGCCGCGCGGCGCCGCCGCCTGGCCCTTCAAGCCGCGCGTGCCGCGGCGGAGCCGCAGTCATGAAACCCCGTCAAAAACGCCTGGCCATTGCCGGCGGTGTGCTCGTTTCGGTCAGCGCCATCGCGGCGCTGGTGTTCAACGCCTTCCAGAGCAACCTCGTGTTCTTCTATTCGCCGTCACAGGTGGCGTCGAAGGAAGCGCCCGCCAACCGCACCTTCCGTCTCGGCGGCCTGGTGGAAAGTGGCAGCGTCAAGCGCGAAGGCGTGGCGGTGAATTTTGTTGTCACTGACACCGCCAAAACGGTGCCGGTGCGCTACGTCGGCATCCTGCCCGATCTCTTCAAAGAGGGCAAAGGCGTGGTCGCCCAGGGTCAGCTGGAAGGTGGCGTCTTCGTGGCGCGCGAAGTGCTGGCCAAACACGATGAAAACTACATGCCGCCCGAGGCCGCCGAAGCGCTGAAGCGCGCCGCTGAAAGCAACGCCCGCACCGCGCGCAGCGTGGTGTCATCCACGGGGGGCGGCAAATGATCTCGATTCCAGAGTTGGGCCACTTTGCGCTCTGGCTGGCCTTCGGCACGTCGCTGCTGCTGGGCGTGCTGCCGCTGGCCGGCGCACAGACCGCGCGCGGCGACTGGATGGCCACCGCGCGGCCACTCGCCTATGCGCTGGGCGCGCTGGTGGGCACCGCCTTCATCAGCCTGGCCGCCAGCTTTGTGCGCAACGACTTTTCGGTGTTGTATGTGGCGCAGCATTCCAACAGCGCGTTGCCGCTGGCCTACCGCATTGCTGGCGTCTGGGGTGGGCACGAGGGTTCGCTGCTGCTGTGGGCGCTGATGCTGTGTGTGTGGACGGTGGCGGTGGCGCGCTTCAGCCGCACGCTGCCGCTGCCGGTGCTGGCGCGCATCCTGTCGGTGATGGGGTTGGTGGCGGTGGGCTTCCTGCTCTTCACGCTGGTCACGTCCAACCCCTTCGAGCGCCTGTTCCCGGTGCCCGCCGATGGCCGCGACCTGAACCCGCTGCTGCAAGACCCCGGCATGGTGATCCACCCGCCCATGCTTTATATGGGTTATGTCGGCTTTTCGGTCGCATTTGCTTTTGCCGTGGCGGCGCTGATCGGTGGCGACCTGGACCAGCAATGGGCGCGCTGGACGCGGCCCTGGACGATTGCAGCCTGGATGTTCCTGACCGTCGGCATTGCGCTCGGCAGCTGGTGGGCCTATTACGAACTGGGCTGGGGCGGCTGGTGGTTCTGGGACCCGGTGGAAAACGCGTCGTTCATGCCCTGGCTGGTGGGCACCGCGCTCATCCATTCGCTGGCGGTGACGGAAAAACGCGGCGCTTTCAAGTCGTGGACGGTGCTGCTGGCGATCATGGCTTTTTCGCTGTCGCTCTTGGGCACCTTCCTTGTGCGTTCGGGTGTGCTGTCTTCCGTGCATGCCTTTGCGACGGACCCGACACGCGGCCTCTTCATCCTTGCCTTCCTGGTCGTGGTGGTGGGCTCATCGCTCGCGCTCTATGCCTGGCGCGCGCCCAAGGTGGGCCTGGGCGCCCGCTTCGAACTGCTGTCGCGCGAAACGCTGCTGCTGGCCAACAACGTGATGCTGGTGGTGGCGATGGCGGCGGTGCTGCTGGGCACGCTGTACCCGCTGGCGCTGGACGCGCTGGGCATGGGCAAGCTCTCGGTCGGCCCGCCGTATTTCGACGCGGTGTTCCTGCCGCTGATGGCGCCGCTGGTGTTCCTGATGGGCGTGGGCCCGCTGGCGCGCTGGAAGCAGGCAGCATTGCCTGACCTGGCGCGCCGCCTGCGCTGGGCCGCCGGTGTGGCGGTGGTGGCGGCGCTGGCCAGCGGCTGGCTTGCCGGGCGCATTTCACCGGTGGCGACGGTGGGCCTGGCGATGGCCTGGTGGGTGGTGGCCGCAGTCGCCACCGACTTGTGGGAACGTGTCGCGCCGCGTGCGGGCCAAGGTATGTGGGCGCGCGCGCAGCAGGTGCCGCGTGCGACGGTGGGCATGATGCTGGCGCACCTGGGCATTGCGGTCTTCATCTTCGGCGTCACGCTCGTCAAGACCTATGAAGTCGAGCGCGATGTGCAGATGACACTAGGCGACCGCACCACCATCGGCGACCTGGCCTTCACCTTCAAGGACGTGCGTGACCTGCTGGGCCCCAACTACCAGGGCACGCAGGCCTGGGTGGAGGTCACGCGAGTCGCTGGCTCTGGCTCTCAGGGCGAACGCAAAGTGGCCGACATGCTGCCCGAGAAACGCGTCTATCGCGTGCAAAGCAACCCCATGACCGAGGCTGCCATCCACACCCGCATCACGGGCGACTTGTACGTCTCGCTGGGCGAACCGCTGGACGCCAACACCTGGACGCTGCGTGTTTACATCAAGCCTTTTGTTGACTGGATCTGGGGCGGCTGCCTGTTGATGGCGATTGGCGGCGGCGTCGCCGCCAGCGACCGCCGCTACCGCGTGCGCGCCAAGGCGGCGGCGCCGCTTGAAAACCCGGCGGTGGCCGGTGTTGTCGGGGCCGCCGGGGCCGCTTTGTGAAGAGCCTGAAGTTCATCCTGCCGCTGCTGCTGTTCCTGGGCCTGGCGCTGATGCTGGCTGCGGGCCTGAACCGCGACCCGAAGGAAGTGCCGTCGCCGTTGATCGGCAAGCCCGCGCCAGCCTTCACGCTGGCGCGGCTGGACGACGCGGCGCAGACCATCCAGCGCGACGACCTGCTGGGCAAAGTGTGGGTGCTCAACGTCTGGGCTTCGTGGTGCGTGGCTTGCCGCGAAGAGCACCCGCTGCTGGTGGAGTTTTCGCGCCGCAAGACGGTGCCGCTGGTCGGCCTGAACTACAAGGACGCGCGAGCCGACGGCCTGCGCTGGCTGGCCCAGTTTGGCAACCCGTACGACGCTTCGCTGTTCGACAACGACGGCAAGGTTGGCATCGACTTCGGCGTCTATGGCGTGCCCGAGACCTTCATCATCGACAAGCTGGGCGTCATCCGCTTCAAGCACATCGGGCCGGTCACGCCAGCGGTGCTGCGCGAGCGCATCGAGCCCTTGTTGAAGCAGCTCAATGCGGGAATTGACCCCCCCCGGAGCGCCTGCTGCGCCTCCCCCCCAGGGGGGCGCCGCCAGTGGCCCGGCGGAGCCGGTTCCACGGCGTCTGCTTGGCGGCGCTCGGTATGACCACCGAGGTGCTGCACCGCTTGTTCGCCGCCGCGATGCTGTGCCTGGCCCTCCTCGGCGGTGCGCGCGCCGCCGAAGCACCCACTGTCGCTGCCGACCCGGTGCTGGAAGCCAGGGTGATGGCGATTGCCGCCGAACTGCGCTGCCTGGTGTGCCAGAACCAGACCATCGCCGACTCGAGCGCCGGCCTCGCCGTGGACCTGCGCAACCAGGTGCGCGAGATGCTGCGCCAGGGCAAGGGCCGGGAACAGATCGTCGCCTACATGAGCGATCGCTATGGCGACTTCGTGCTCTACCGCCCGCCGCTGAAGGAAAGCACCGCGCTGCTCTGGTTCGGCCCCGCCGCGCTGCTGCTGGGCGGCCTGCTGACACTGGTGTGGGTGCTGCGCCGGCGCAACCGCCTGGCGCCAGACCAGTTTGAGCCCGAAGAAACCGATTCCCTGCCGCCCCGGCCCTGAACCTCTTGCTGCCCCCATGACCGACACCACCCGCGCGCTGCGCGACCAATGGCTGCAGTTGCAGCAACTGCATGAATCCGGCGCCATCGACACGGCCGCCTACGAAACCAGCAAGGCCGCGCTGGAGCGCAAGCTGCTGGATGCCGTGCTCGCCACGCCGCCATTGAGTGCATCCACGGCTGCACCCACCGCTGCAGCTTCCACTGCACCCGCCCAGCCCGCCACACCGGTGCGGCCGCGCGCCAGCGGGCGCCTGTGGGCCGGCGTCACGGTCGCGGTGGTGGCTTCGGCCGGCGCCGGCTACTGGTGGACCGGCATGCCGGGTCAGATCGGCCAGGCCCCGGCGGGCTTCACCACCGCGTCAGAGGGCGCCGCGCCCGGCGGCCCGGCCGGCGCTGGCAGTGCGCCGGGTCAGACAGGCCCCGAGCAGATGGCGGCGCTGGTTGAAAAGCTTGCCGCGCGCATGCAGGCGCAGCCCGACGACCCCGAAGGCTGGAACATGCTCGGCCGCTCGTACATGAGCCTCGGCCGCATCGACGACGCGCTGGCGGCCTACACCCGCGCCCTCAAGCTCAAGCCTGAAGACGCCACCACACTCACCGACTATGCCGACGCGCTGGCAGTGAAGAATGGCCGCACGCTCGACGGTGAACCCACCCTGCTGCTCGAACGCGCGCTCAAGCTCGAGCCCGACAACCTGAAGACGCTGGCGCTGGCCGGCACTGCGGCCTTTAACCGCGGTGACTACGCCACGGCCGTCAAACACTGGGAGCGTGTGGCGCAGGTTGGCCCCGCCAACGGCGAACTCGTCGAGATGGCGCGCAGTGGCGTGGCCGAAGCGCGTGAACGCGGCAAGCTGCCGGCAGCGTCCACAACGGCAACCGGGGCCGCGCCCGCACCCACGGCGGCGGCGCAGCCCGGCGCAGCGGCAAGCCCCGGCCCCGGCATCACCGGCACCGTGCGCCTGGCCGCCGCACTCAAGGCGCAGGCCGCGCCCGAAGACACCGTCTTCATCTTCGCGCGCCCGGCCGAAGGCGCGCGCATGCCGCTGGCCATCGTGCGCAAGCAGGTGAAAGACCTGCCCTTTGAATTCAAGCTCGACGACAGCCAGGCCATGTCGCCGGCCGCGCGCCTGTCCAGTGCCAGGCGCGTGATCGTGGGCGCGCGCATCAGCAAGTCGGGCCAGGCGATGCCGCAACCGGGCGACCTGGAAGGCCTGTCGGCACCGGTAGCGGTGGATGCGGCCGGCGTGCTGGTGGAGATCAGCGCCAAGCTGCCTTGACGGCGGCTTTGATCCTGCGCATCACGCCGTGAACACCTTGCCCGGGTTCATGATGTTCTTCGGGTCCAGCGCGCGCTTGATGCTGCGCATCATGTCCACTGCGCCGGTGCCGGCTTCTTCCAGCAGGTAGCCCATCTTGTGCAGGCCGATGCCGTGTTCGCCGGTGCAGGTGCCACCCAGGCGCAGCGCGCGCTGCACCATCTGCACGTTGAGTTGCTCGACCGCCGCCACCTCATTTGAATCGTTAGGGTCCATGAGGTAGCTCAAGTGGAAGTTGCCGTCGCCGACGTGGCCGACGATCCAGTACGGGATGCCCGAGGCCTCGGCCTCGGTCACGCTGTCGTTGATGCTCTCGGCCAGGCGCGAGATCGGCACGCAGGTGTCGCTGCTTTGGCAGCGGCAGCCGGGCCGTGTCTGCAGCGCCGCGAAATAACTCTGGTGGCGTGCGGCCCACAGCTTCGTGCGCTCTTCGGGCGTGCTGGCCCACTGGAAGGCTTCGCCGCCGTGTTCGGCGGCCAGTGCCTGCACCGTCTCGGCCTGCTCCTTCACGCTGGCGGGGCTGCCGTGGAATTCCATCAGCAACATCGGCGCTTCGCGCAGCGCGAGTTTGCTGTG
>JANNGN010000505.1:0-4602 GCA_031403895.1 Rubrivivax sp.
TGATGCCCTCGCCTTCGCCCTTGAGATAGTCGTAGCCCCACTTCCACTGGTGTCCAGTGGCCTTGATGGTGAGGTCGGCATTGCTGGTGTCCTTCATCGCCACCACGGTGCGCGTGGCCATGGCACCCATGGCGATGACGATGAGCAGCGGCACCACGGTCCACGCAATTTCCACCGCCACGCTTTCGTGGAAGTTGGCGGCCTTGTAGCCCACCGATTTGCGGTGCTTCAGGATCGAATAGAACATCACGCCGAAGACGGCGATGAAGATCACCAGGCAGACGATGAGCATGAAGTTGTGCAGCCAGACCTGCTCGACGCCGATCTGCGTCACCGGCAGCGGCAGGTTGAGCTGGTTGACGGCCGGGCCGCCCGGCAGGTCATTCACGGCCTGAGCCGCGCCGGCACGGAGTGCAGCGACTGCTGGCAGGCCCAGCAGGGACAGGCGGCGCGCTAGGGAGGTCGTGGTCTTCATCGTTTTATGCTTCAGTTCGGATCATTCTCGGTGTCGTGCCCTGCAGGAAGCTGACGCAGCATCTGCCGCAGTTCCTGGGCGAAGGCGCCGCGCAGTTCAGGGCGCAGGAAACGGCCGACCTGCACGCGGTGGCCGCGGCCGCGCAATTGCACCAGCGAACCCTGGCCGGCGGCAGGTTCCACGGTCAACCAGTCAACGGCCAGTTCGGTGCGCTCGATGCGGTTGCCGTTGCGGCTTTCCACGCGCAACAGGCGGCCCATCAGCGTCAGGGTCTCGCGGTCGCCCGCGTGGTGCGCAAAGACGAGCATTGCCGCGCCCACTGCGGCCAGTTCGATGCCGGCAAAGGCGGCCACGAAAGGCGCACCCTGCCAGAAAAAGAAGCCAGCAATCAGGGCCGAAACCGCGCACAGCGATGCGTACACCGCGCCCAGCTGCTGCGGCGTGATGGAACAGTTGCGCTTGAGCAGCCATTCGATACCGGCACCACTGCCGGCTGGCCCCGCTGCCAGCACCCGCCGGCCGAACACGGGGGTCGGGCCAGCAGCCTGTGGCCAGTGGCTGGGAACAAAAGTCGAAGACATCGGGCGGGTGCGCTCGGGACTTGGGCTGGCGGGATAGCGTGGCGGGTTGCGGCCAGACGTGAATTCGGGGCACAACAGCCCCGATCGCGGCTCTGGCGACAGCGCCAATGACTGTTTGAAATTCTAGCGCAGCGCCGTGCAACCCTTGCACCGGCTCAGGTGCGTCGAGCCCCGTTGCGCACCATGGCGCGCATGTCTTCCAGCGGCACCTGCGTCTGTGCGCCCAGGCGCGGCCGCGGCGCGGGGCGGAAGGCGTGGCCGTAGATGACTTCAAAGTCCAGCGCCACGCGGCCATCGGGCGCAGCGCCCGCCGCCAGCAAGGCACACAGGCGTGCGCGCCAGCGCGGCGTGCGCAGGCCTGGCACACGCCGCGGGTCCACATTGCCGCCGATCTGGCGCAACTCGGCCAACAGCGCCTCTGGCGTGGCCCAGGTGAGCGTGACGGTTTCCTGGTCCATCACCGGGTCGGCAAAACCGGCATGCACGAGCATGTCGCCCAGGTCGTGCATGTCCACCAGCGGCGCCATCGGCACCGGCCAGCCTGCAGCCGCGTAGAGCCCGCGCAGGCCACCCAGCGTGCCGGGGCCGAGGGTGGAAAACATCAGGAAGCCGTCCACCACCAGGGCACGGTGCCAAGCGGCCATCGCAGCCTGCGGGTCGATCAGCCCGTGCAAGCCCATGTTGGACCACAGCAACTCGCCGCTGCCGGCGGGCACTTCGTCGGCGCAAAACGCCGCGCTTGCCGCGCCGCGCCATCGGCCGGGCGACCACCACGGCACTTGAAGGTCAGCGGCCGTGACGTCGCGCCGCGCCGCATCGGGCTCGACGGCCAGGCGCAGCGCCTGTGGATAGGCCTGCTTCAGCAGCGCGGCGCTGGCGCCGACAAAGGCGCCCCAGTCCAGGATGCGCGCCGGCTTGAGCCGGATCACCGGCAGCCGCTCGGCCATTCGGCGGGCCACTTCGCCGTGCAGCCAGGGCGCCTGTGGCGCGCGCTGCAACCGCTGCTGCACGCGGGCCAGGGCCACGGCGTCCAGCGGGCGGCGGGCGCTGCGTTCAGGCTCGGACAGGGGCATGGCCGGCAGTATATTGAGCCGATGCCGAGCCCCGCCGTTGCACGCGCTGCCCATGCCCTCACGCGGGCCTGGGCCCATGTGCAGCCACCCAGCCAGTGCGAGGTCTGCCGCCAGTGGGGCCGCCAGGCACTGTGCGCCGACTGTGTCGCCCGCCACGCCGCGCCCGCGCCACGATGCATGCGCTGCGGCGTGCGTATGGGCCTTGTCACGCCAGCCTGCGGCAGTTGCCTGCGCGAGCCACCGCCTTTCGAGCGCAGCGTCTGCGTCGCCGACTACGGCTTCCCCTGGGACCGGCTGATCGCCGACTTCAAGTTCAACGGCCGGGTCGAACTGGCGGGCCTGTTGGCGCAGCGGCTGCAGGCGGCGCTGACACAGGCGGCGCTGCAGCACGCCGGCGAAGCCGCCACCCTGGTGTTGCCGGTGCCGCTGTCAGCCGGCCGGCTGGCGCAGCGCGGCTACAACCAGGCCTGGGAACTGGCGCGTCGTGTGGCCGCCATGGCGCGCCTGCCGGCACGCGCCGACCTGCTGTTGCGCCCGTGGGAAACCGCGCACCAGGCCGACCTTAACCGCAGCGCGCGCCAGTCAAACCTGCGTGCCGCCTTCATGGTTGATCCGCGCCATCGCGCCGCACTGCAAGGCCAGCGCGTGGCGCTGGTGGACGACGTCATGACCAGCGGCGCCACCGCGCGTGAAGCGTCCGCCGCCCTGCTGCGCGCCGGTGCCGCCGCCGTCCAGGTGTGGGTCATTGCACGCACCCCTGAACGCGAGTGACGCACACCCAGCGGACGGCCATGTTCCACATCGTTCTCGTCGCGCCCGAGATTCCGCCCAACACCGGCAACGTCATCCGCCTGGCGGCCAACACCGGCTGCACGCTGCACCTGGTGGAGCCGCTGGGCTTCTTGATGGAAGACAAGCTGCTGCGGCGCGCGGGCCTGGACTATCACGAATGGGCCGAGGTGCAGCGCCACGCCAGCTGGGACGCGCTGCTGCAGCGCTGCGGCCCCGATCCGGCACGCTGCTTTGCCTTCACGACACAGGGCTCGCGGCCACTGAACGCGGTGCGCCTGCAGCCCGGCGACTGGCTCGTCTTCGGCAGCGAGACGGCGGGGCTGCCGCCCGCGCTGCGCGACAGCTTCGCACCCGCGCAACGTGTGCGGCTGCCGATGCGACCGGGCCAGCGCAGCCTGAACTTGAGCAATGCGGTCGCGGTGGCCGTGTTCGAGGCCTGGCGTCAGAACGGCTATGCCGGCGGCGTCTGAAGTGCTGCGGACTCAGCGCGCGCGTGGCGCGACATCAAGGCCGCCATCGCCTGCGCGGGGGCGACGCGGCCTTCCAGCACATCGACGACAGCGGCCGTGATCGGCATCTCCACGCCCAGTGACTGCGCACGCGCCAGCACCGTGGCCGCCGTCAGCACGCCTTCGGCCACGTGGCCCAGTGATTGCAGCGCCGACTGCAACGACTGCCCCGCAGCCAGCGCCAGGCCGACACGGCGGTTGCGTGACAACTCGCCGGTGGCGGTCAGCACCAGATCACCCAGGCCCGACAGGCCCATAAAGGTCTCAGTGCGCGCGCCCAGCGCAAGGCCCAGGCGCGTCATCTCCGCCAGGCCGCGCGTGATCAGCGCGGCGCGTGCGTTCAGGCCCGCTGCGGGCATGCCATCGACGATGCCGGTGGCGATGGCCAGCACGTTTTTCACCGCCCCGCCGACTTCGACGCCGACCACGTCGTCCGAGGTGTACACACGCAGCGCGTCGCTGTGGAACGCAGCCACCGCCAATGCGCGCAAGCTGGCGTCGGTGCTGGCCGCCACCAGCGCGGTGGGCAGGCCGCGCGCGACTTCGAGCGCAAAGCTCGGCCCCGACAACACGCCACAGGCCACGCCCGGCCGCACCGCGCGTGCGACTTCATGGCCGAGCGCGCCGCTGCCGGCTTCGAAGCCCTTGCACAGCCACAGCGCTGCGCGGCCCTGCGGCAATGCGATGAGCGCAAGGCGCAGACCCGCCATGGGGGTGGCGATGAGGGTGAGGCCGGCGCCACGGTCATCGCCGTGCGCCAGCGCCTGTGCAAAGTCGGCCGTGATGCCCAGTGCCTCGGGCAGCCGCACTTCAGGCAGGTAGCGCTGGTTGAGCCGTTCAAGCCGCATTGCGTCGGCCTGCATCGGGTCGCGTGCGCACAGCAGCACCTCGTGCCCGCCAGCGGCCGCAGCCGCCGCCAGCGCCGTGCCCCAGGCGCCAGCACCAAGTACCGCGATCTTCACCGCTGAACCGGGGCCAGCAAGCGCTTCAGTAGCCTTGCGGGCCGCGCGCTCGCGGAGCTCGCGCCCGAACTGAGGCAATCGCGTGTGCGCAGGCACACGCTCATGTCCTCAGTTGCCTAGCCTGCAGCGCCCCGCGACAGCGGGGCACAGCCCAGAAGCCATGGCCTGGTCGCAGGCGAACCGGGACGTGATGATGTGACGTGAGAGCCG
>JANNGN010000506.1:0-10215 GCA_031403895.1 Rubrivivax sp.
GCACTACCTGGGCCTGAAGCGCTGGCTTGACGAACCCACGGCTGTAGAAGGCCGCAGCGGTGGCCGCGCCGACACCGTGGTGCTGTTCCTGGCCACCAGCCCGCACCTGTTTCCGGTCATCTGCGAACAGCTCGGCAGCGCCGGGCTCAACGGCCCGCATGTGCGCGTGGTGCTGGAAAAACCACTCGGCCACGACCTCGCGAGTGCGCAAGAGATCAACCGCGTGGTGCGCTCGGCCTTCAAGGAAGAGCAGGCGCTGCGCATCGACCACTACCTGGGCAAGCCGGCGGTGCAGAACCTGATGGCGCTGCGCTTTGGCAACGCGCTTTTCGAGCCGCTGTGGCGGCGCGAGAGCATCGCCAACATCCAGATCACGCTGGCCGAAGGCATTGGCGTGGGCACACGCGGCGACTTCTACGACCGCACCGGCGCGCTGCGCGACATGATCCAGAACCACGCGCTGCAACTGCTGACGATGATTGCGATGGAGCCGCCGCCGACCAGCGACGCCGACGCCATCCGCGATGAAAAGCTCAAGGTGTTGCGCTCGCTGCGCCCGTTCACGCCGGAGCTGGTGGCGCGCGACGTGGTGCGTGGCCAGTACAAGGCCGGCACGGTGGACGGCAAGGCGGTGGCGGGCTATCTGGACGAGGTGAAAGTGCCCGCCGGCAGCACCTGCGAAACCTTTGTCGCGCTGCGCACCGAAGTGCAGAACTGGCGCTGGGCCGGCGTGCCGTTCTACCTGCGCACGGGCAAGCGGCTGGCAGCGCGCGACGCGCAGATCGTGGTCAACTTCCGCGAGGTGCCGCACCCGATATTTCCGGGCACGCGGCAGGCCAACAAGCTCGTCATCAAGCTGCAGCCCGAAGACGGGCTGGAACTGCACCTGCTGGCGGCCAAAGGGGGTGGCAGCAGCAACCAGCCCGAGGCGCTGTCGCCGGTGTCGCTGGACCTGGACTTCGACAAGGCCTTCGCGAGCAACCGTGTCGGCGGTTATGAGCGCCTGCTGCTGGACGCGATTGCGGGCCGGCTGAACCTCTTTGTGCGCAGCGACGAACAAGAGCAGGCCTGGCGCTGGGTCGAGCCGATCCTGGACGCCTGGGCCGCCGACACGGTGGGCCCGCGCCCGTATGCGTCGGGTGGCTGGGGCCCGGCAGCGGCCAGTGCGCTGGTCGCGCGCGACGGCTGCACCTGGGCCGAGGAACAGTGAAAGCCAGCCGGCGCGCCGTGCTCGGCGGCGCGCTGGCGGGCGTGCTGGCGCTGCCGCTGCACGGCGCGGCCGCCACCACCCACACCGTGGCGCCCGGCCAGAGCCTGGCCGACGCGCTGAAGATGGCCGCCGACGGCGACGAGATCCACCTGCTGGCGGGCGAACACCAGGCCCAGGTTGGCGTCATCGAACACAAGCGCCTGACACTGCGCGGCGTGGGCGGGCGGCCCGTGCTGCTGGCAGCGGGCGCGCATGCCGAAGGCAAGGCGATCCTGGTCGTGCGCGACGGCGACGTGCTGATCGACAACATCGAATTCCGCGGCACGCGCGTGCCTGCCGGCAACGGCGCCGGCATCCGCTTCGAGCGCGGCCGGCTGCGCGTGAGTCGCTGCGCGTTTTTCGACAACCAGATGGGCTTGCTGACGTCCAATGTCAGTGGCGCCGAACTGAGCGTGGCCGACAGCGAATTTGGCGCCGCACCCGCAGGGCCACTGCTGCCGCACCTGCTGTACGTGGGCCGCATCGCCAGGCTCACGCTCACCGGCAGCCGTTTCAGCGGCGGTTACCAGGGCCACCTGGTGAAGAGCCGCGCGCGCGAAAACCACGTGCGCTACAACCAGCTGGTGGACGGCGCAGGCGGCCAGGCTTCGTACGAGCTTGAGTTTCCCGAGGGCGGCCTGGCCTACGTGGTGGGCAACGTCATCGCGCAGAGCGAGACGACCCAGAATCCCGCGCTGCTGGCCTTTGGCGCCGAAGGCGCGCAAGTGGCCGACGGCCGTGAGCACGCGCTGCACCTGGTCAACAATACTTTCATCAACCACAGCCAGCGGCCGGCGATCTTTGTGCAGGTGCACGAGGCCAGGCTGGCGCGCCCACTGGAGCAGCGCCTGGTCAACAACCTCTTCCTGGGGCCTGGCGTGGCCGACGCCGCACTGGCAGACCCGGCACGCGGCAACTTCATCGCATCGCCTTTGGTGCTGCAGGACGCCGAGCTTGGCCTGTACACCTTGCATCCCAAGAGTGTGTTGCGTGGCCGCGGCGTGGTGCCCGGCACGGCACGCGGCGTGAACTTGCAGCCGCAGGCCGCGTTCACGCCACCCGTGGGCACGCGTGCGATCGACCGGCTTGCCGTGCGTGAACGCTGGTCGCCCGGCGCCTACCAGGACTGAACCCCATGCTCGACCGCATCCGCGCATCCATCCCGGCGCTGCCGCCTGCAGAGCAGCGCGTGGCCAAGTTGCTGCTCGCCGACCCGCGCAGTTTTGCCACGCTGCCGGTGGTGGAACTGGCCGAACGTTCGCATGTCAGCAAACCCACGGTGGTGCGCTTCTGCCGCAGCGTGGGCTATGACGGCCTGGCCGACTTCAAGCGCAAGCTGGCCGGCAGCGTGAATGAAGGCGTGCCGTACGTACACCGCTCGGTGGACGACGACGACAAGGCCGGCGACATCGTCGTCAAGGTCATCGACAACGCCGTGGCGGCGCTGCTGCGCTACCGCAATGCCGCCGCCAGCCAGTCGGTGGACCGTGCCATCCAGGCGTTGACCGACGCCGGGCGGGCAGGGCGGCGCATCGAGTTCTATGGCGTCGGCAATTCGGGCATCGTGGCGCTGGATGCGCAGCACAAGTTCTTTCGGCTGGGGGTCAGCGCCACGGCGGTGAGCGACGGCCACATCCAGGTCATGAGTGCGACCATGCTCAAGCCCGGCGACTGCGCCGTCATCATCAGCAATTCGGGCCGCAGCCGCGACCTGCTGGACGTGGCCGACATTGCGCGCAAGAAGGGCGCCACGGTGCTGGCCATCACGGCCAGCGGCTCACCGCTGGCGCTGGAGTGTCGGCATTCGGCGCAGCAAGGCTCGCACCACATCCTGCTGGCGGCCGACCACCCGGAAGATGCGGACCGCTACAGCCCGATGGTGTCGCGGTTGCTGCATCTGTTGATCATCGACATTCTTGCCACCGGGGTTGCGCTGCGACTGGGCTCGGCGCAACTGCGGCCCATGCTGCAGGCGATCAAGAAGAACTTGCGCGAGCGGCGCTATGCTGACCGCGTGACCGAAGGTCGGGCCGACAGTCAGGCTGAAGCTCAGGCCGAACCCGGTGGGCGCGGCAGCCACGACAGCAGCGCATCCACGCCGTAGAGGCTGGCCAGTTCCACCAGCTTGGGCGGCGCGGCCAGCACTTCGAAGCCGCGCCCCGCCGCCTGCGCCAGCCGCTGCGCTTGCAGCAGCAGCGCGATGGTGGAGCTGTCAAAGGCGTTCAACGCCGACGCATCCACCTGCAGCACGCCGCTGCCGCCGGCCACCGCAGCGGGCAGGGCCGCTGCCAGCGCGGCGGCCTCGTTCAGGGTGGTTGTGGCGGGCAGTTGCATCGGGCGGGGACGGTGGACTCAGCTCTTGGCGGCGGCTTTGTTGCGCTCGATCAGTGCGGCAATCAGGCCGTCAACGCCGCCCTTGCTCAGCTCCTGCGCAAACTGCGAGCGGTAGTTCTGCACCAGCCACAGGCCGCCGACGTTGACGTCGATGATCTTCCACGCCGGTGCGTCGGCCGCCTTGTCAAGGCGGTAGTCCAGCTTGATGGGCTCACCCTTGCCGCGCACTTCGGTTTGCACCACCACCTGGCTGCCACCGGGCACGGGCACCGTTTTCGTGACCTCGACGGCCTGGTCGCGCAATTGCGACAGCGCACCGGCGTAAACGCGGACCAGCAGAGTCTTGAATTCGGCCTGCAATTTGCCGCGCTGCTCGGGCGTGGCTTCGCGCCATTTCGGGCCCACCGCAGAGCGGGTGACGACCTCGAAGTTGACGTGCGGCATGACCTTGGCGTCCACCAGGCCGAAGATGCGGCTGATGTCACCGGCCTGGATGGCCTTGTCGGCCTTGGCGCTGTCGATCACGTCGACGGAAATCTGGCGCACCAGCGCGTCGGCCGTGGCCTGGGCGTGTACAGCGCTGGAGGCGCCGAGCGTGCCAAGCGTGATCAGCGTGGCGGAGAAAATTTTCAGCAATTTCTTGAACACAACGGTCCTTTCAGTCAAAAAGCCGCGCGGGTCCGCGTCGGCAATGCACCCTTAACGCAGCCAAGGGCCGGCCGGTTCACCTGGGGGGTGGTTTGATCGGCTGCGAAGCCGCTGGGGACGGCGCGGCCGGCGGCTTGCTGACAGCAGGCTCGGCCATCGGGTCGGCGGGTTCATCATCGAACTTTTCGAGCGGCGGCGACCCGTCGTGTACCGCATCCAGCCGCCGCGCCAGGAAGGCCTGGCGCAGGAAGGTGTACTTGTCGAGTGCCACGTCGTTCAAGAGCTGGGTCGCGCCAAGCAAGCTGGCGCGCACGTTGACGATTTCGATCGCGGCAATGCCGTAGCTGGCTGCATCCGTATTGGCCAGCGCCGAGGGCGCTGCCCGGCGGTCCAGCAGCAGGGCCGAACCATCACGCACGGTGGACGGGCCCAGCAGCGGCAGCACGAGGTAGGGGCCGGGGCCTACACCCCAGCGGCCGAGTGTCTGGCCAAAGTCTTCAGAACGCCGAACGAGGCCGAATTCGGTGGCCGGGTCGAGCAAGCCGCCGAGGCCGAAGACGGTGTTGGTGAGCACGCGCATGCCCATGTCCAGGCCGGTGTGGACCTTGCCTTGCAGCAAGTGGTTGGCGGCTGACCAGGCGTCGCCAATGTTGCCGAGCACGTTGCTCACGCCCCGGCGCACAAGTTCGGGCACCACCTTGACGTACGCCGTGGCCACCGGCTTGAGCACGGCTTCATCGACCGTCTCGTTGAAGCTGAAAATCTTGCGGTTGAAGTTTTCCCATGGGTCTTGCGCGGGCGGCGGCGTGGCCCCGGGCACCGTCGCGCAAGCGCTGGCCAGGGCGACCAGCACGGCCATCAGCGCCAGTCGCAGTGCATGCAGCGCCTTCACTTGAGCGCCCCCGACGCGGCGGCAGCCGGAGTCGCGGCACTGTCGGCCTTGCCGGCGATGAACTGGCCGATCAAATTTTCCAGCACCACGGCAGACTGCGTCTGGCAATCGTTTCGCCGTCCACCAGGTCCTTGTCGTCGCCGCCTGGTTCGAGGCCCACGTACTGATCGCCCAACAGCCCGGCGGTCAGGATCTTGGCGGCGGTGTCTTTCGGAAATTTGTAGCCCTTGTCGATGTCCAGCGTGACCACGCCCTGGAAAGATTTCGGGTCGAGCGCGATCGACTTCACGCGGCCCACCGTGACCCCGGCAGCGCGCACCGGCGCGCGTGGCTTCAAGCCGCCGATGTTGTCGAAGTTGGCCGTCAGAGAGTAGGCATCGCTGCCGCCCAGGCTGCCCAGGTTGGCCGCCTTGAGTGCCAGGAACACGAGGCCCAGCATGCCCAGCAGCACGAAGCCGCCAACCAGGGTTTCGATGCCTTTTTTGCCCATCAAATCAGTCTCCCTGCGAGCGCCTTGATCAGGGCGTCGAGAACATCAGAGCGGTGAGCACGAAGTCTGCGCCCAGCACCCACAACGAAGAGATCACCACCGTGCGGGTGGTGGCATAGGCCACGCCTTCTGGCGTGGCCTCGGTCTCAAAACCCTGGTACAGCGCGACCACCGTGCAGACGACGCCGAACACCGAGGCCTTGACGAGGCCGTTGCCGACATCGCGGAACACATCCACCCGCGTCTGCATGATCGACCAGAAATTGCCCGCATCGACGCCGATCAGCAGCACCGCCACGACATAGGCGCCCAGGATGCCGACGGCCGAAAACAGGATCGCCAGGATCGGCATCGACACGATGCCGCCGATCAGCCGAGGCGCCAGCACGCGCGCCTTGGGATCGATGGCCATCAGCTCCATCGCCGCGATCTGCTCGCCCGCTTTCATGAGCCCGATCTCGGCCGTCAGCGAGGTGCCTGCGCGGCCCGCGAACAAGAGGCCCGTGACCACCGGCCCGAGTTCGCGCACGAGGGACAGGTTGACGATCAGGCCCAGGCTTTCGGCGGCGCCGTAGGTGACGAGCGCGTAATACATCTGCAGCGCCAGCACAAAGCCAACCGCCAGGCCCGAGGCCATGATGATGATGAGCGAGCGGTTGCCGATGGCATACACCTGCGCCACCACCAGGCCCGGCCGGCGCAGCGACGCCGGCACCGCGCGCAGCATGTCGAGGAAGAAGAAGGCGGCATGGCCCCAGCCCCGGAACTGGTCCAGCGCGGTGCGGCCCAGACTCTGCAATATGCCCTGCAACATTGCCGTCATGCGGCCAACCCGAAGTCGGCCGCCAACTCGGGCGCGGGGTAGTGGAACTTGACCGGCCCGTCGGGTTCGCCACGCACGAACTGGCGCGTTTCGGGGTCGGTGCTGGCCATCAGCTCGGCCGGCGTGCCGTGCGCCACGATGCGGCCCTGGTTGGCCAGCAACACCACGTAGTCGCTGATGGACATGCACTCGGGCACGTCATGGCTGACCACCAAAGAGGTGGCGCCCGTGGCGTCGTTCAGCGTGCGGATGAGCTTGGCGGCGACGCCCATGCTGATGAGGTCCAGGCCCGCGAAGGGCTCGTCGTACATGATGAGTTCGGGGTCGAGTGCGATCGCGCGCGCCAGCGCGACGCGCCTCGCCATGCCGCCGGAGACTTCAGAAATGCGCAGGCCAGCCGCGCCACGCAGGCCGACCGCATTGAGCTTCATCAGCACCAGGTCGCGGATCATGGCTTCGGGCAAGGTGGTGTGTTCGCGGATCGGGAAGGCGACGTTTTCGAACACCGTCAGGTCGGTGAACAGCGCGCCAAACTGGAACAGCATCCCCAGGCGGCGGCGCAGCCCGTAAAGCTGCGCGCGGTCGCGTGTGTTGAGCACTTCGCCGTCGATCAGCACGCGCCCCTTGTCGGCGGCGTACACACCGCCGATGAGGCGCATCAACGTGGTCTTGCCGCAGCCCGAGCCGCCAAGGATGGCAGTCACCTTGCCACGCGGGAACTTGAGCGACACGTCAGAAAGAATGGTGCGGCTCGCGTCGTAGCCGAACGTGACGTGATCGATTTCGATGAAGGTGTCTGAAGTCAAGCGGTTGCCGGGCCAGGCGGTAAATCGCCCGGGCACTCTTGGCTGAAGTGACACGAATTCTCGCACGCAAGGGCAAACCCGCAGGGCGGGTGCCCGTAAAGACTTTGTGAAGCCCGGCGCCCTGTGCGCTGAACTTCTGCGCGGCCGTGCCCTGGATGGATTCAGCGCGGCAATGCGCTGGTCGTGAATCAGCGCGGCAATGCGCTGGTGCCCATCAAGAACTCATCCACTGCCTTGGCCGCCTGCCGCCCTTCGCGGATGGCCCACACCACCAGGCTCTGGCCGCGCCGCATGTCGCCGGCTGCAAAGACTTTGGCCACATTGGTCTTGTAGGCGGCGGGTGTTTCAGTCAGTGCCTTGGCATTGCCGCGGTTGTCCTTGTCCACGCCGAATGCGTCCAGCACCGATGCCACGGGCGCCGTGAAGCCCATCGCCAGCAGCACCAGATCAGCCTTGTATTCCTGCTCGGAGCCCGGCACTTCCACCATCTTGCCGCCTTGCCATTGCACGCGCACGGTCTTCAGCGCGGTGACTTTGCCGCCACTCTTGGCGCCACTCTTGCCGTTACTGCCGACCAGTTCTTTGGTGGCGATGGCGAACTCGCGGTCGCAGCCTTCCTGGTGGCTGGAACTGGTGCGCAGTTTCGTCGGCCAGTACGGCCAGGTGAGCGGCCTGTTTTCTTCTTCGGGCGGCATCGGCATCAGCTCGAACTGCGTCACGCTGGCGGCGCCGTGGCGGTTGCTCGTTCCGACGCAGTCGCTGCCGGTGTCGCCGCCGCCGATCACGATGACGTGTTTGCCGGTGGCCTTGATCTGGCCCTTGACCTTGTCGCCGGCCACCACCTTGTTCTGTTGTGGCAGGAACTCCATCGCGTAATGCACGCCGTCGAGTTCGCGCCCCGGCACCGGCAGATCGCGGCTGATTTCGGCGCCGCCCGTCAGCAGCACGGCGTCGAAGTCGGCCCTGATCTGATCGGGGGTGATGCTTTCCTTGGCGTCGTTGCTAACTTTCGTGTTCGCAGGCAGCGTGCCCACCAGCACGCCGGTGCGGAAGACCACGCCCTCAGCCTGCATCTGCGCGATGCGCCGGTCGATGTGGCTCTTCTCCATCTTGAAGTCGGGAATGCCGTAGCGCAGCAGGCCACCGATGCGGCTGTTCTTCTCGAACACCGTCACGTCGTGACCCACACGCGCCAGTTGTTGCGCCGCCGCCAGGCCGGCGGGGCCGCTGCCGACAACGGCGATCTTCTTGCCGGTCTTCTGCGCAGCTAGTTCGGGCTTGACCCAGCCTTCCGCCCACGCGCGGTCGATGATCGCGTGCTCGATGCTCTTGATGCCCACCGCGTCGTCGTTGACGTTGAGCACACACGCGGCTTCACAGGGTGCAGGGCAGACGCGGCCGGTGAATTCGGGGAAGTTGTTGGTCTGGTGCAAAACGCCAATGGCGTTTTGCCAGTCAGCCTGGAACACGAGGTCGTTGAAGTCAGGAATGATGTTGTTGACCGGGCAGCCGCCGATGCAGAACGGCGTGCCGCAGTCCATGCAGCGCGCGCCCTGCACCTTGGCTTTGTCTTCGGCCAGCGTGATGACGAATTCCTTCCAGGTCTTCAGCCGCGCCTGCACCGGCTCATAGCCTTCTTCGAGGCGTTCGTATTCCAGGAATCCCGTGACCTTGCCCATGTTGCTGCTTTCGATGCCTTGTGTTGTTTGCTGAGCGCTTGTTTGCCGGCTGAATGGCTGACTACTTGCCAACCATGGCGGCCGCCGAGGTCTGTGCTTTGCTGGTGACAGCGGCAGCTGCCGCTTCGGCCTTGGCTGCACGCTCGGCGAGCACGCGCTTGTACTCGTGCGGGAAGACCTTGATGAACTTGACGTGCGACTCGGCCCAGTGGTCCAGCAGCTCACGTGCGCGCAGGCTGCCCGTCCATCGGTGGTGGTCTTCGATCAGCTTCTTCAGCAGCGCTTCATCGGGCTGCTCGCGGTGCAGGCCGACGAGCGCGCCGGTCTGCGCTTCGCGTGGCAGCACCTTGTCCAGTGCCACCATGCTGGTGTTGCAGCGGCGGCCGAAGTGGCCGTCTTCGTCGTACACATAAGCCACGCCGCCGCTCATGCCAGCTGCGAAGTTGCGCCCCGTGCGTCCGAGCACCACGACCGTGCCGCCGGTCATGTATTCGCAGCCGTGGTCGCCCGTGCCTTCGACCACGGCAGTGGCGCCTGACAGGCGCACTGCAAAACGTTCGCCGGCGACGCCACGGAAGAAGGCCTCGCCGCTGGTGGCACCATACAGCGCTGTATTGCCGATGATGATGTTCTTGGTGGCGTCGCCGCGGAAGTCGATGCTCGGCCGCACGACGATGCGGCCGCCTGACAAGCCCTTGCCGGTGTAGTCGTTCGCGTCGCCGATCAGGTAGAGCGTTATGCCGCTGGCCAGGAAAGCGCCAAAACTCTGGCCGCCCACACCTTCCATCTGCATGAAGATGGTGTGGTCGGGCAAACCTTCAGGGCGCTGGCGGATGAGCTCGCCCGAGAGCATGGCGCCGACGCTGCGGTTGCGGTTGCGCGTGTCTTCCATGAACTGCACCTTCTCGCCACGCTGGATGGCCGGCAGGCAGCGTTCGATCAGCTTGTTGTCCAGCGCCTTGTCCAGGCCGTGGTCCTGCTCTTCGGTCTGGTAGCGCGGCACGTCGGCGCTGATTCTCGGCAGGTGGAAGACGCGGCTGAAGTCGAGGCCGCGCGCCTTCCAGTGTTCGATGCCCTTCTTGGTGTCCAGCAGGTCGGCGCGGCCGATCAGGTCATTGAACTTGCGGATGCCCAGCTGCGCCATGATCTGGCGCGCTTCTTCGGCGACGAAGAAGAAGAAGTTGACGACGTGCTCGGGTTTGCCCGAGAACTTCTTGCGCAGCACCGGGTCTTGCGTGGCCACGCCCACCGGGCAGGTGTTGAGGTGGCACTTGCGCATCATGATGCAGCCCTC
>JANNGN010000507.1:0-5668 GCA_031403895.1 Rubrivivax sp.
TCGGGCGCGATCCTGAGCTACATCATGTGCAAGGCCATGAACCGCAGCTTCTTCAACGTCATCGGCGGTGGCTTTGGCGGCGAGACCACCACGGCGGCAGCCGGTGGCGGCGCGCAGCGCGCGGTGAAGAGCGGCAGCGCCGACGACGCCGCCTTCGTGCTGGGCAATGCCGAGACGGTGGTCATCGTGCCGGGTTACGGGCTTGCAGTCGCCAGAGCGCAGCATGCGGTGAAGGAACTGGCGGCCAAGCTCACGGCCAAGGGCATCAGCGTCAAGTACGCGATCCACCCGGTGGCTGGTCGCATGCCAGGGCACATGAACGTGCTGCTGGCCGAAGCCGAGGTTCCCTACGATCAAGTGTTCGAGATGGAAGACATCAACGGCGAATTCGGGCAAGTCGACGTGGCCATCGTCCTGGGTGCCAACGACGTGGTGAACCCTGCGGCGCACGTCAAGGGCAGCGCCATCTACGGCATGCCGATTCTTGAGGCCTACAAGGCCAAGACCGTGATCGTCAACAAGCGTTCGATGGCCAGCGGCTACGCCGGGCTGGACAACGAACTGTTCTACATGGACAAGACGATGATGGTGTTTGGTGATGCGAAGAAGGTGGTCGAGGAGATGGTGAAGGCGGTCGAATAGCCGCCGATCAATTGCATGGCTGCGCTTTGACGATGCGGCGCTGGACACATCGCATGGATATTGACTTGTCTGCCCACGACAACCTTCACCGGCCGGGTGAGTGCGCTACGCACCCGATTGAGCCGCGCTGCGGCGGGCTGGCTGCGATGCGCCGGCTGGCGGGCATGAGCCCGCAGCGTCCAGCCCAAGCGAAGCGCAGGGCAGGTCTGCGCCAGGCCTTGCGGGCCCACCGCATCGCAACTCCATCGAGTGCGCCCAACTGCCGTTTCCGGCTTCACTTCTTCGGCGTCAGGCCGTGGTCAAAGCCGTCGTTCGCCCAGCGTTCACCGCGCCGGTTCTGGCGCACACCGCCGCTGCCGTCGTTCTTGATGATGTAGCGGAAGGGCTCGCAGCCGGCCAGCGGCGGCAGGACGGTGATGGTGGTGGTCTCGGCGTCGCGCTGCACTTCGGCCGGCAGCTCGCTCTGGCTGATGCAGGGGTCGCCCCGGCCGGGGCTGACCATGCGGAAGACGGCCTTGCCGTCCTTCTCGTCCAGCGAGACGGTCGAGGTGCGAAAGTTGTCCTTGCTGTATTGCCCGCTTGTGGGGTCTTTCACATAGGACTTGTAGTCCCAACTCTGTTTCTGGGCTGACGCCGTGGTGCTGGCGATGGCCATGCACGCGAAGGCGAGCAGTTGGATGTGGGTCCGGTTGTGGATGCGGTTGTGGATGCGGATGCGGGTGCGGGTGCAGTGGCTCATGGCAACGCCTTTGGCAGCTGTGATGCAGCCAGTTTCAGGCGTCACCATTAGGCAATCGCTAGCGCTTTGGCTACCCGGCCCGATCAGTCTGCCAGCGCCAGCGCCACCGCCTGCGCGATGTCCATCGCCGCGCCTTCAGCCCACAGCGCGCCAGCGCGCGCGCTGCCGACCTGGGCCTGCACCAGGCGCGTGACGCGGCGCACGGTCTGCCGATCGGCGCGGCTCAGCGGTCCGAACCGGGTTTGCCAGAAGGTGGCAGCAAAGCCCATCAGGCGCATCGCAGGGTCGGGCCGGCGCAGGCGCGCCAGCAGGCGCGGCGGGTTCCACAGCGCGTAGCCCAGGCCGTGGCGGTGCCAGCGCTGCCAGCACAGCGCCACGCAGCGGCGGTCGATGTCCAGCGCCTGCACCCACTGGCGCCGCGCCGCCAGCAGCGACGACAGCGACAGCAGGCTGTCGATCTGGCCCACCCAGTCGTCGTCTTCACGCGCCGCGCGCTCGCACAGCTCGAAGCTGGCCAGCGCTTCGTCGGCACGGCCCAGGTGCAGCCAGCACTGGGCGCGGTTGCGCAGCCGCGCATAGGCCTTGCGGCGGTCGCCCAGCGCCTGCCACAGCGCCTGCGACTGCGCCAGCATGGCTTCGGCCCCGGCCCAGTCCTGCTGCACCTGGCTGGCGATGACGGCCATCTGGTGCAGTGCGCGCGCCTGCGCTTCACGGTCGCCACAGCCCTGCGCCAGCGCCAGCGCTTCGTGCAGCCAGCCCAGCAGGCGCACCGTCTGCGGCCCGGCATCGCCTTGGCCTTCGCCGCGGCCGGTGGCCAGTTCGACCCAGGCGCAGCGCACCAGGGCGCGCGCGCGGCGTGCCGCGTGCTGACCCGCTGCCGCCAGCGCAGCCGCCGCATGGGCCTGGGCTTCGGCCACGAAACCGGCTTCAAAACGCAGGTAGGCCAGCAGTTCGTGCAGGTCGCCGCGCAGTGCGTTGTCGCTTGGGCCCAGCAAGGCCAGCGCCTGCTCCAGCGCCGTTTGCAAAGCTGCCGGCAGGCCTTCGCTTTCCCAGAAGGTGCGCAGGGCCAGCGTCAACTCGGCGCTTTCGCGCGGCGCGGCGCTGGCGCTGGCCAGCACGGCATGCACGGTGCGCAGTTCGGGCGCCACGCGCGCCGGTGCCGGTGCCGGGCCAAGTACACGCGCCCAGTGCAAGAGCCAGGCGCGCACGGCAGCGTCCATCTCGGCGCGCACTGCCGGTGCCAGCTGCGCCTGCACAAATTCGCGCACCGGCTCGACGATGCCGAAGCGCGCCGGCTCGGCGGCCACCGCGCGCAGCAGCGAATGGCTCGCCAGGTCGTCCAGCCGCGCCGCCACCGCCGGCAGCGTGTCGCCCAGCACTGCCGCCAGTGCGTCGGCACCCGCGTCGCCGGCAAAACAGGTCAGCGCCGCCAGCAGCTGCTGCGCCGGTGCGTCCAGCAGCCGCCAGCTCCAGGCGATGACCTGCGCCATCGACGCATGGCGCGGGTCGTGCCCGGCGCGCGGCCCGCTGCGCGACAGCAGCGCCAGGTGCGCGGCATCACCCGCGCCCAGCAGCTGCACCATGTCGGCGGGCGAGAAACTGCGCACGCGGGACGCCGCCAGCTCGATCGCCAGCGGCATGCCCTGCAACGTGCGCACCAGCGCCACCACGGCGGCGTGATTGCGCACGGTCAAGTGGAAGTCGGCACGCACCGCGCGGGCACGATCGACGAACAGCGCCACGGCGGCATTCGCGCCGGCGCCGGACAGGGGCGCGTCGGCGGCCGGCAGCGCCAGCGGGTCGGCGGCCACGCTGACTTCGCCGTCCAGGCCGAGCGCGCGGCGCGAGGTCACCAGCAGGTGCAGCAGCGGCAGGGCACTGAGCAGGGCCGCCACGGCTGATTCGGCCCCCTCCGCCGCAATGACCGCTGCCTCCGCTTCCTTCGCTGCCACCGCTGCCGCAAGGCCGACGAGCTGCTCGAAGTTGTCCAGCACCAGCAACACCCGCTGCCCGGCCAGCGCCAGGCCCAGGCCCTCAGCGTCGTCGGCGCCAACGGGCGGCAATTGCAGCGCGCGGGCAATTGCGGCGTGCATCTGCGCCACCTGCTGGCACGCCATGAGCGGCACGAATCCGATGCGGTCGAAGGCCGGCGCGGCGGCTTCGGCCACCCACGGCGTGTCTTCGCGCAGCGCCTGCGCCACTTCCACCGCCAGCCGCGTCTTGCCGCTGCCACCGGGGCCGAGCAGCGTGACCAGCCGGTGTGCGCGCACCTGCGATCGCAGGCGCGCCACTGCCAGGTCGGCGCCGAACAGGCGCGTCAGGTAGGTCGGCAGGTTGCTTGGCGGGTTGCTTGGCAGGTTCGTCGGCGGGTTGCTCGACCGATTGCTCGACAGACCCGGCGCAGGGTCGGCGCTGAGCATGGGCTCGAACCAGCCCTGGCCCGCTTCAGGCGCAGCCGGCGTAGCCGACGTGACACGCAGCGGCGTCGCCTGCAGCCGTTCATGCAGCGCGGCCAGGCGCTGGCGCTCGTCGTGAATCCACTCGTCGAAGTAACCCGGCATCAGCTCGCCGCGATACAACGCGGCGGCCTGCTCGCTTTGCCCAGCGCGCACCAATTGCTGAAAGCGCAGCGCGTCGCAACCCAGCGCAGCGGGTGCAGCGCGCACGCTCAGGCGGTCGGCCAGCACCACCGCCGCGCCGGGCACGCCGGGCGGTTCGAGCATGCTTTTCAGCGTTGACAGCACCTGGCGCAGGCGGTTGCGCCCTACCGCCAGGGCGACGCCCGGCCACAGCAGTTCAACCAGTTCTTCGCGGGCGTGGGCACGGTCGGGCGCCAGCGCCAAACGGGCCAACAGCGCAGCCACCGCGCGCGAAGGGAAACGGTCGAGCCGCTGCACGCCATCGAAAGCCTCCACCGCACCCAGCAGACGCACCTGCCAGCGCGGTTCGGCAGCAGGTGGCGCGGGGTTCTGCCGCGCCAGGTCGGTGCGGCGGGTCAAAGCGTCAGGCACCATGGCTGCGCAGTCTAGCGGCGCGGCATCCGAAGCCCGTTGTGAACCCCGTGCGCAAGGCGCAGCGGAAGACCTTCCGCGACCCGGCAGGCGTATCGAATCCCCTGATGGCCGCGCGTCAGCCAGCCGTCAGAATTCGGCGCAGACAGGTCAAGGCGACAATGGAATCTCCCTGGGTCACGCAGCACCCGCTGTACGCGCAAAACCCGCAACACCCGCAGTACCCGGCGGGCATGCCGGCGCAGATCAGCAGCAATGCCTACCCGTCGCTGGTGGCGATGCTCGAGCAGAGCTTCCTCAAGCACCACGATCAACCGGCCTGCATCTGCATGGGCCGCGCACTCAGTTTCGGCCAGCTCGACGCGTTGTCGATGGCGCTCGGCGCCTATCTGCAAAGCCTGAAGTTGAGTCGCGGTGAGCGCGTGGCGCTGATGCTGCCGAGCGTGCCGCAAGCGCTGGTGGCCGTGGCCGCCGTGCTGCGCGCCGGCCTGGTGGTGGTCAACCTGAGCCCGCAGCTGGCGGCGGCCGAGCTTGAGCACCAGCTGAAGGATTCCGGCGCGCGCGTCATCGTGATCATCGACACCGCCTGCGCCACCTTGCAGGCGGTGCTGGGCGCGGTGCCCACGGGCACTGTCATGAGGGCCATCGTGGCCACCATGGGCGACTTGCTGGGGCCGCTGAAGGGCCGAGTCGTCAACCACTGGATGCGGCGCGTGCAGCGCAGCGTGCCGGCCTACGAACTGCCGGGCTCGGTGAGCTTTCACACCGCGCTGGCCGTCGGGCGCCACAAGGTCTTCGCCACCGTCGATGTGGGGCGCGACGACATCGCCGCGCTGCAGTACACCGGCGGCACCACGGGCCCGAGCAAGGGCGCTGTGCTGCTGCACCGCAACCTGGTGGCCAACCTGCTGCAATGTGCGGCCTGGTACGGCCCGGCGCTGGCGCAGGTGCCGGCCGACGAGCAACTGGTGACGGTCGGCGCCTTGCCGCTGCACCACATCTTCGGCTTCACGCTCGTCATGCTGCTGGGCCTGCACCTGGGCGGGTGCACCCTGCTAATTCCCAACCCGCACGACACCACCGGCATGCTGAAGGTGCTGGCGCGCCACCGCTTCCACAGCTTTCCGGCCGTCAACACGATCTTCGAGGCCGTGGCGCAGCATGCCGATGTTGACAAGGTTGACTGGCAGTCGCTGCGCTTCAGCGTCGGCGGCGCGATGGCGGTGGAGCCGACGACAGCGCTGCTGTGGGCGCTGAAGACCGGCAGCATCATCTG
>JANNGN010000508.1:0-3085 GCA_031403895.1 Rubrivivax sp.
ATGCCACGGCCGTCGTCATGCACGCGCAGCACGCCGGCCTGTGGTGTGGACAGCGCGACCGTGCTGGCGCCATGGTGCAGCGCGTTGTCCAGCAGATTCAGCAAGGCGGCACTGAGCAGGTCGACGTCGGCCACCAGCGGCAGCGTGGCCTGCACTTCAAGCGTCAAGCCCTCGACCTGCAGCCTGGCGGCCAATGCGGCCAGATCGAGCGTCGAGCGCTGCACTTCGGCACCGCTTCTGAACAGGGCCAGCAGCGCCACCACCACGCGTTGCAAGCGCTCGGCGGCGGCACGCACGCGCCGCAGCCGGTCCTGCTGCGGCGGTGTTGCTTCGCGCAGCGCCACGGCGAGCTGGGCATCGATGCCGGCCAGCGGCGTGCGCAACGCATGCGCGGCATGCGATGTGAAGGCTCGCTCGTGTGCAACGCGCCGCGCAAGCCGCGCCGCCAGCGCATCGATCGCAGCGTGCACCGGCCGCAGCTCTTCATGTTCTGACTCCCCCAGCGTGGCACCGGGTTGCAGCGGGTCGTAGCAGGCCAGGCGCTGCGACAGGTTCTGCAGCGGCTGCATTTCATGGCGCACGCGTGCGCTCAGCCACACCATCGCCAGCAGCGCCATCGGCAAGCCGGCCAACAGCACCGCAAGTGCGATCTCGAACCTGGCCTCGAAACGCTCGTCGCTCGTTTGCGCGACGTAGACGATGCGCGCGTCGCGGCCCAGCGACAGGCCGTAGATGCGCCATCCCGGCAGGTCAGTGAAGCCGGCCGAGGGCGTGGCGTGCAGTGCTGCTGCCGGTGCACCGCGGGATGCGGCCACGACGCGTGCGCCGTCGTGATGGCTGACCACCTGCCACATGAAGCGGCCGCTGCTGCTGGCCGTCGGCGCCGCCGTTTCGACGGCCGCAACGGTTGCCACAGTCAACAGGCTTTGCGCAAGCGGCCCAATCAAGCCCTCGGCCGCGCTCTGCAACGAATCGTCGAGCAGCTCGTCGATCTCGTTTTGCACCACCACCCACACCGCCCCGCCGAGTGCCACGCACCACAGCATGGACCAAAGCACCAGCGCCTGCACCAGGCGGCCGCGGATCGACCCCGGGCGCATCAGCCACCGAGGGGCTCCCGAGGGCGAATTCCCGCTGGGCGGGCCGGGCCGCAGGCCCAAGGGTGCACCAGTGAGCCTCAACGCGCAACTCCCACCCGATAGCCGAGCCCGCGCACCGTTTCCACGAGTTCGCGGCCCAGCTTGCGGCGCAGGCTGGAGACGTGCACTTCAAGCGCGTTGCTGGCCAGCTCCGTCTCGAAGCCCAGTACGAGGCGTTCGAGGTTGGTCTTGGTGACGATGCGCCCGGGGCGCAGCGCCAGCGCTTCCAGCACCGCCCATTCGCGTGCGGTGAGCTCGATCCGCTCACCGGCCAACCAGGCGCAGCGCGCAGCCAGGTCCACCTCGGCCGCACCCAGCCGCACGCGCTCACCGGCGGTGCCCGCGCTGCGGCGGCACACGGCGCGCAGCCGCGCCACCAGTTCTTCGGGCGCGAACGGCTTGACGAGGTAATCGTCGGCGCCGCTGTCCAGGCCGCGCAGGCGGTCGGCCAGCAGGTCGCGTGCAGTCAGCATCAGCGCTGGCGTGACATCGCCGCGTCGGCGCTGGGCCCGCAGCCAATCCAGCCCCGAGCCATCTGGAAGCTGCCAATCGATCAGCCAGGCGTCGAAGGGTTCACCGCGCAACGCCTCGGCGTCGCCCAGGCGCCGGCTCCAGTCCACGGCGTGACCGTCGGCGCGCAGGAAGTCGCGCAGGCCTTCGCCCAGCAGCTCGTCGTCTTCGATCAGTAGCAATCGCATGTCTTGGGCCCAGCGGCAGGCGGGGCAGTGCGATCACGGTACCACCGCACCGCATCCCGATCCTTCAGGTGGCCTTCAGGTCGGGGGCGTGCAATGCGCGCGATGAAATCGTCTGCCGGCAGTGCCGAGAGCTGCACCTTCAGCGCCAGCGTCGAGCAGCTGGTGGCTGTCGATTCGACAGTGGTGTGCGAACCGCATTGGGATCTGGCGCGCGGCTGTCGCACCACTGCCCTGCGTTGACCACAGCCGCAGCACAAGGCCGGCGCGATCTGCTGGCCACTGGGGTGTCGCTGGCCATGTTGCTGGCCTGGGATGCCAGCGCTGCCGATCTGGCGGTGGCACGCTGGTTCGGCCACGCGCAGGGCTTCGAGTGGCGCGACAGTTGGTGGGCCAGCACGCTGCTGCACAGCGGCGGCCGCGGTCTGGCCTGGGTGCTGCTGGCGGCATTGGCGCTGGCTGCCGTGCGCACGCCGCAGTCGACACACGGCGCCCCGAACCGTGCCCAGCGCATCGGCTGGCTGGGCGCCATGCTGCTGTGCCTGGCTGTGGTTCCCGCGGCCAAGCGGATCAGCGCCACCAGCTGCCCGTGGGACCTGGCTGAATTCGGTGGCATCGCTGGCTATGTGTCGCACTGGCAGTGGCAACTGGCTGACGGCGGACCGGGGCACTGCTTTCCTTCGGGACACGCGGTGGCGGCCTTTGCCTTCCTCGGCATCCACTTCATGTGGCGCAGCCATTGCCGCCAACGCAGCAGCGGCTGGCTGCTGGTGGTGCTGGCGGCGGGCACTGTGTTTGGCATCGCGCAGCTGGCGCGTGGCGCGCATTACCCCAGCCACACGCTGTGGTCGGCCTGGGCCTGTTGGACGGTCTGTGCCTGCGCCGCGTGGCTCGAGCGGCAAGTGGCCGTGCCATCGGCATCGCCAACAACACGACCAGCCGCCGATCCGACATCGCTGTCGGCCCGTCGTTCGATGAGCGAAAAGCAAGCCGGCCTTCAAGTCGCGTCTGCCGAGGGTTCAGGCGGGCGCTGAGGTCGGCATCGCACAGGCGCTCGCGGCCCGTAGGTACTCCGGTGAGCCCGCGGCGCAACGCGCAGCGGCATCATGGCGCCGCGCCGCTCAGGTCAATGCGCAGCACACCCGCGCCTTGTTGCAAGCTGAGCCGGCCCAGTACATCCATGCCCAGCAACGGCGATGTCAGCGCCGGCAATGCTCCCAAGCGCATCCGGTCGACGCGCACTCCGCCCTG
>JANNGN010000509.1:0-3749 GCA_031403895.1 Rubrivivax sp.
CAACACGGTGCCGGCGCTCTGCGTCTGGCGCACTTCGCTGGCCTTGAAGCGGCCGTTGCTGTCGATGACGCTGCTGTCGCCGACGAAGACGGTGTAACTGTAGGTGTTGGCGTCGGTGTAGGCAAAGCGGCGCAGGCTGACGAAGGGCCCGGGCGCGTCGGCCGTGCCAGCGGGGCGGGCCAGCTGGGCGGCCACTGCGCTGACGTTGGCAGCACTCAGGTTCATCGCCAGCAGCGCGGCGGCGGCAGCTTCCTGCGCCCGCGCGCCGGCACTGGTGGCGGTGCTGCCGGCCAGCGTGGCGGCCAGCACGGGCAACTGCGCCGTGGTGGCCTCGCGCACCAGCGCTGCCACCTGCGCGGCGGGCACGCCGTTGGCGCTGGCGAGCAGGGCGGTCTGGATCGTCAATGCGCCCAGGGCTCGGCCGGCGAGCATCACATCGGCGCTGCCGCCTGCGGCCACGGTGGGTGCCGGCGCCAGCGACTGCAGCGACAGCGCTGCCTGCACCTGCGCTGCGGCTTCGGCGGCGGTCTTGCCGCTGTCGCGCACGATGTCAGCCACCAGCGTCGTGACGGGGCTGACGAACACGTCCTGCGCGCCCGGCGTGCCGGTGGCCACGGTGCGCAGCGTGAAGGCCACGCCAACGGCCGTGCCCGTGTCCTTGTCGATCGCGCTGGCCGGCACCTGCGCCACCACGGCGTGCAGGCCGGCAGCGGTTTCTGGAATGCTGAAGGCGTACTTGCCATCGGCGTCCGAAGTCGCGCCGGGTTCGCCGGCGTCACAGCTGGCGTTGTCATTGGTGTCGTAGCAGACCGCAACGCCCTGCAGCGGGCCGTCCACCACCAGGCCCGTGACGGCCACGGTGGGCTCAGCGTCGTCGTGCGTGCAGCCCCCCAGCAGCAGCAGCGCCGACGCCGTGGCCAGCAGCGCGACGCTGCCGCTCAGCGACAGGGCCGACGCCAGCCGTGGCGCGCTTGGGCGGCGGCGCGGTGGACTGGCGCGCAGCCGCCGTTGGGGAGTGGGTGCATGCATGGTGAGCCTCCTGAGCAAAGGTGTTGTCGGGTTGACGCCAGGACAGGGCCTGACGGGAGCCGACACTAAGCAAAGGCTTCGCAACCAGCACCCCCCCGGCGGTGGGTACAGCGAGGTCCGGCATCCGCCGTGTTGTGGATGAAGTCCATCGTCACCGTGTCACTTGCATAACGGCCGTAGCGAGCGCATCGGTGTCGGCCCCGCATCAACCAATCGGTTGATGCGGCATCGCGACCCCGCTTCCACACTGCGGCCGACCATGTCAGCCACCCGCACCATCGCCGCCCTGCAGGCCCTGTGCAGCCTGAAACTGCATGCCCAGGTGCTGGTGCCGGCGGTGCTGGAAGCGCTGCACGCGGTGGTGCCGTCGTACCGCAACCTCTTTGACTGGACCGACGAACAGGGCCGCCTGCTGCACTACTTCATCGAAGGGCCGATCGACGCCGCGCTGGCGCAGCGCTACTTCGACGAATTCCACAACCGCCGCGAAGCCGAGGCCATGCCCAGCTTCAACACCCTGCAGCGCCACCCGCCCGGTGTGCGCAGCGCGGCCGAGCTGGACCATGCGCAGTTCTTCAACTCGGCGCTGTACAACGAGATCTGGCGGCCGCAGGGCTTTCACACGCGCATGGAAGCGGTGCTGCGCGGACGCAGCGGGCGCCTGCTCGGGTCGCTGGTGCTGTACCGCGCAGCGGGCGATGCACGCTTCAACCTGGCCGATGAACAGCGCCTGGCCGCCGTGCTGCCGGCCTTTGCCGCCGGCCTGGAAGCGCTGGGCGCGGCGACTGCCGACGACCACCACGTGCCCAGCCCCGAGCCCGCAGAAACGCTGCTGCTCACGCTGCAGGGCCAGCTCTGCCACGCCAGCGCCGGCGCCCACCGCCTGCTGCTGATGGCCGAAGGGGGCGCCGGCCGCGACAGCCTGGGCACCCCGCTCGACCTGCTGGCGGGCCGGCTGCTGCCGGTGCTGCTGGCACGCCTGCGCAAGCAGGTGCTGGACGGGCCCGGCCCGGCGCTGGCAGCGCCGCCATCGATCAGCCATGACACCGAGGCCGGCCAGTTTGTGGCCAGCGGCACGCTGCTGCGGCCGCTGCAGGCGGGTGCCAGCCCACTGGCGCAGGTGACGCTGCGGCGGCTGGAGCCGCACCGCGTGGCGCTGGAACGCGCGTTGCGCGCGCTGCCACTGACCGCCGGGCAGATGGCGGTGTGCCGCCATCTCTACCACGGCCGTTCGCACGCGCAGATCAGCCACCACCTGGGCGTGGCCCCGGCCACCGTGGTGGACCACGTGCGCAAGGTCTATTGCGCGCTGGACCTGCGCTCGACGATGGAATTGCGGGCAAAGGTGGACGGCTGCATCGCACAGCGTTGAGGCCCCGGGCCCGAGCCCGACACCGCCTCTGCGCCGGGCTTTGACAGCCCCGTTTGCGCTGCGCCTGCGACCCTGCCGGGCCTGCCTAGAATCGGCCCACGATGCCCAGCAACACCCTTTGGCCCGGCCCCACCGGCTGCGCGCTGTGCGCCTTGCGCAGCCGGCGCCACTTCACCACGCTGCTGGCCAGCACGGGCGCGGTGCTGTGGGCCGGGCCGGCGCTGGGGCAGCAGCAGCAGCCACAACAAAGCGTGGACAGCGCGGGCGTGCAAGGCGATGTCGGCCGCACATCGCGCTTTGCCAAGCTCGTGCCGGCCGAGAAGATCGAGGCCGCTGCGGCGCAGGAATACAGCCAGATGATGCGCGCCGCCGCGGCGCGGCAGGGCCTGGCGCCGCCGGCCCATCCGCAGCTGCAGCGGCTGCGCACCATCGCGCAACGCCTGGTGCCCTTTGCGCCGCCCTGGAACGGCCGCGCGCCGCGCTGGGCCTGGGAAGTCAACCTGCTGCTGAGTCCGACGCTGAACGCCTTTTGCATGCCCGGCGGCAAGATCGCGTTCTACCTCGGCATCCTGGCCAAGCTGCAGCTCAGCGACGAAGAGGTCGCGGCCATCATGGGCCACGAGGTGGCGCACGCGCTGCGTGAACACGCACGCGAACGGTTCGGCAAGACGGTGGCCACGCAGCTGGGTGCGGGCGCACTGTCGTACGCGCTCGGCCTGGGTGGCGTCGGCCGCGAGGTGGTCAACATGGGCGGCCAGTTGCTAACGCTGAAGTTCAGCCGCGACGATGAAACCGAAGCCGACATCGTCGGCATGGACCTGGCCGCCCGCGCCGGCTACAACCCGGCCGCTGGCGTGACGCTGTGGCAGAAGATGATTGCTGAAGCCAAGGGCGCGCCGCCAGAGTTCATGTCCACGCATCCGGCGGGCAACACGCGCATCAGGGACATCCAGGGCAAGTTGCCGAAGGTGGAGCCGCTGTACCGGCGCGCGGTGAAGGCGGGCAAGAGCGTGGGGCCGCCGACGGAAGGCCGCTGAGCGCCCGGCGCAGGGGCCTGACCGGCCTTGCCCACCGGCGCCGCTACCAGCGCGCCGGCAACACCTTGCACAGCACCACCCGGCGCCGGCCGACGCGCACGTAGCCGCCCTTTTCCAGATCTTTCGTGACCTTGCTGACCATCTCGCGCGAGCAGCCCAGCAGGCGCGACATCTCCAGGTGCGAAGGCGCCGGGTCCACCAGACGCTCACCGTTCGGCGCGGGCAGCGCAAGGTTTTCCAGCAGCGCCGTCAGCCGCCCGTACACGTCCAGCAGCGCAATCTGCCGCAGCCCGAGCGTGGCTGCGCGCGCG
>JANNGN010000510.1:0-2212 GCA_031403895.1 Rubrivivax sp.
GCCCACGGCGAGGGCACGGTCGATCACCATTTCGCGCATCGGCGCGGCCAGCACGCCGGCGGATTCGAGGAAGGTGATGAAGCCGATCGACTCTTCACCCAGGATCTCGTGTTCCTGTTCGGTGTAGATGCGCATGCTGCCTTGCACCGGGCTGCCGGTGCAGCTTTCGGCGCTGGTGGCAAGGCCGTCGAGCCAGCGCAGCGCGTCCTGGATTTCTTCAGGCTCGAAGCCCACTGCGCTGAGCTTGCGCGAGAGCTGCTTGGGCTCCGGGCAGGCGTCCGGGCGCCAGTAGTTCTCGTAGAGATAGACCAGAACGTCGAACATCAACTCACTATACCCGAGCGAATTTGCGACGCGGCGGCTTCGCGCCGGGCCCTGCGCATCAGCCCCGGTGCAAGCGTTGGTACAGCCCGCCGGGCAGGCGCGCGACTTCGCCGTCAAGTTCCAGCGTCATCAGGCGTGCCGACAGGTCTTGCGCCGGCCAGCCGGTGCGGGAGACCAGCGCGTCCATCGTCACCGGGTCGTGACCCAGGGCTGCAAGCAGCGGGTCGGTGGGCGCGCCGGCTGCAGGCTCCAGGCGCAACGCGGCTTGGCCGGTGGGTGCGGCGCGCAGTTCTTCAAGGATGTCCTGCGCTGTTTCCACGAGCTTGGCGCCCTGCTTGAGCAGCGCGTGGCAGCCTTTGGACTGCGGCGCGTGGATCGAGCCTGGCATCGCAAACACCTCGCGTCCGGCCTCCAGGGCCAGCCGCGCCGTGATCAGCGAGCCCGACTGCAGCGCGGCTTCCACCACCAGCGTGCCCTGCGACAAGCCCGCGATGATGCGGTTGCGGCGCGGAAAGTGCTCGGGCAACGGTGGTGTGCCCGGTGCAAATTCGCTGACCAGGGCGCCGTGCGCCGCGATGCGGTGCGCAAGGTCGCGGTGGCGCGCAGGATAGACACGGTCCAGGCCGGTGCCAACGACGGCCACGGTGCCGGCAGCGGCGCTCAGCGCGCCTTCGTGCGCTGCCGCGTCGATGCCCTGTGCCAGCCCCGACACCACCACGATGCCGTGGCCGCTGAGCGTGGCCGCAAAGGCCCGGGCGTTGGCCTCACCCTGCGGCGTGGGGTGGCGGCTGCCCACCACGGCCAGTGACGGCAGGGCCAGGCGGCTGGCGTCGCCCTGCACGTACAGCAACAGCGGCGGGTCGGCGGTTTGCAGCAGTGCGGGCGGGAAAGCCGCGTCGCCGGGGGTCAGCGTGTGGCGGTCGGGTCCGCCGGCCAGCCAGGCCTGCGCAGCGGCCAGGCGGTCGGGCAGCTGAACGGGAATGCGGGCCAGCGCCTGCGCCGCAGTGGCGCCAACGATCTGGCGCAGCACCGCCGTGCCGGTGGCAAAGATGGCTTGTGGTGAGCCGCAGGCGGCCAGCAATCGGCGTGCGGTGCTGCGGCCGACACCTGGAGTTTCCAGCAGCCTGAACCAGGCCGCAAACTCCTCGGCGCCGAGCACGGGTCAGGGCTGCGTGAAGCGGTCGCCCGCGCGCACGGGGTCCTGCACGTTCAGGATCAGCGCGTACGAAACACGGTCAAACACGCGGAAGACGAACAGCAAGCCATGCCGTTCGTCCGGCAGGCGAATGGGTGTCTTGAGGCCCGAGGTGGTGTCCACCGCAGCCTGGCCGGTGCGCCACAGCGCCAGCACATGGCCGCGTTCCATGCCGTCGCGCTGACCCCGGTTGATCGACACGACCTGGTTCTGCCCGGCACGCAGGCCGTCGCCATAGATGGAGATGATGCGGCCATCGACCGGGTTGGCCGGGGCTCGCGGCACGTAGGCCACCAGTTCCTGCTGTGGCACTGGCGACAGCCGGTCGCCAACGACGGCTTCGAGCCGCGTGCTGGTGACGCGGAAGGTGGCGGGCACCAGCACCGGACCACCGGTTTCGGCGGCGCGCGTGACTTCGGCGGTGCCGACGTAGCGGCCCTCGTAGCCCAGCACCTCTTTCGTCAGCGGGTCAACCAGCGGCACAAGCTGGCGGAAGAGGCGGAAGTCGCGTGCGCCGCCGAGTTCACCGCGCACATAGGCGGTTTCGCCGCGCGACACCATGACGCGGCCTTCCTGCGTGGCCACCACGCGCGGCGCGGATTCAAGCTCGTTGGCGTTGAAGACCGCAGCTTCGGTCAGGAATGGGCCGATCAGGTTGAGCGGGATGGCGGCGATGGCGCCGTTGTCCAGCAG
>JANNGN010000511.1:0-2319 GCA_031403895.1 Rubrivivax sp.
CTTCAACGGGGTTGGTGTCGGTGTCATGGCGGGCGTGTCGCGCAAGGTGTGTCCTGTCGGGAGATGAAGCGCTAGGTGTGACGCTAGGTGCGCATCAGCGTGCTCTTGCCGAACAGGCTTCCGATCAGGTCCACCGCCAGCTCGGCGGTCTTGTTGCGCACGTCCAGCGCCGGGTTCAACTCCATCACGTCCAGGCTCGCCAGGCGGCCGGTGTCGGCGATCATCTCCATGCACAGCTGCGCCTCGCGGTAGGTCGGCCCGCCGGGCACCGTGGTGCCGACGCCGGGTGCGATGGCCGCGTCGAGAAAGTCAACGTCGAAGCTGACGTGCAGGTGGGTCTTCTCGTCCAGCGTGGCCAGCGCCAGCTCCATCGTGTGGCGCATGCCCATCTCGTCGATGTAGCGCATGTCGAAGACTTCCAGGCCCACTTGCTGGACGAAACGCTTCTCGCCGGCATCCACGCTGCGGATGCCGATCTGGCGCAGCACCTTCGGGTTGATCGCGGGCACGGTGCCGCCGATCTCGATGAGTTCCTGCGGCCCGTGCCCGCACAGGCAGGCCACCGGCATGCCGTGGATGTTGCCGCTGGGTGTGAGCACGCTGGTGTTGAAGTCGGCATGCGCGTCCAGCCACAGCACGCGCAGTTTCTTGCCGGCTTCGCGGCAATGGCGCGCCACCGCGCTGATGCTGCCAATGCCCAGGCAGTGGTCGCCGCCGAGCAGGATGGGCAGGCGGCCGAGCTGCAACTCAGTAAACACGGCCTCATGCACCGCGCGGTTCCAGGCCACCACTTCCTGCAGGTGTCGGTAGCCGCCCACCGGCGGCAGCCAGGGGTTGGCCGGGCCGCTCAGGTTGCCACGGTCCAGCACTTCAAGCCCATGGCCTTCGAGCGTGCTGCGGATGCCGGCCACGCGCAGGGCTTCGGGGCCCATGCTGGCGCCGCGCGCGCCGGCGCCGATGTCGGTGGGGGCGCCAATGAGGCTGATGTGTCGGTTCATGGCGGGCGATTGTGCCGGCGCGCACACGGGCAGAGTTGCAATTCTGGCGAGTCTGCGCCGAAGAATGCTGCGTACAGTGCGGCGTCCTGAACCATCGCATCAGCCCGCAACACGCCCATGACACACAGCCCCGCCTGGTCAGACTGCATCGCCCACGCGCTGGCCCACGAAGTGCCCTGGCCGCGGGACCCGGCTACCGACCTGGCGCGCTGGGGCGTTCACCACGAAGACCCCGCCCCGTACAACCGCCTGCGCGGCCCGGTGCAGCCGCGCGGCGGTGTCTGCGGCGTCGTGCTGCAAGGCGGCCGCGAAGTGGCAGCCTGGGGGGAACCGGATCGTGCCGACCTCACCTTCAGCGTCGCCAAGACCTGCCTGTGCATGCTGGCTGGCGTCGCCCACGGGCAAGGCCTGCTGCCCGATGTGGACGAGCCGGTGGTGGCGCGCTTGCCCGGCATCGGCTTTGACGAGGGCCACAACCGCCGCATCAGCTGGCGCCATTTGCTGGAGCAGACCAGCGAGTGGCAAGGCAGCTGCTTCGGCCTGCCCGACACGGTGGACCGCTGGCGCGTGGTGGCCCATGACCCCAGGCCGCCGGGTGGCAAGAAGGGCGATGCACGGCCGCTGCAGGAACCGGGTAGCTACTGGGAATACAACGACGTGCGCATCAACCAGTTGGCGCTGGCGCTGCTGCACTTGTTTGGCAAGCCGCTGCCCGAGGTTTTCCGCGACACGCTGATGCGGCCGCTGGGGGCCAGCGAAGGCTGGTCGTGGGTCGGCTACGACGACGCCTGGATCGACCTTCGCGGCCAACGGGTGCAGTCGGTGCCCGGCGGTTCGCACTGGGGCGGCGGCGTGTCGGTCAGCGCACGCGACCAGGCCCGCCTGGGCCAGTTGCTGCTGGCCGGCGGGCAGCACGAAGGGCGTTCGCTGATCCCGGCTGCATGGGTGCAGCGCATGCGGCAGCCCTGCGCGCTGGCGCCGTTCTATGGCTGGCTGATCTGGCTCAACCCGCAAGGCCAGACCTTCCCCGGCGCATCGGCGCGCAGCAGCCTGATGGTGGGCGCGGGTGGCAACTACGTCTGGATCGAACCCGAGCACGACGCGGTGGTCGTGGTGCGCTGGCTCGACGGTGCGGGCGTCGAAGGCTTCATGCGCCGCGCGAGTGTGGCGTTGACGAACCCGCAGGCGGGCAGCGCCTGACATCGCATCAGATATCGACCGCGAATTCGCCAGTCTGCGTGGGTGGCTGGTCGAAGCCGTAATGCACGGCCAGGATCTCCCAGGCCTCTTCGGCGGTCTCGACATAACGGAAGAGATGCAG
>JANNGN010000512.1:0-2861 GCA_031403895.1 Rubrivivax sp.
CGATGAAGAGCTGCTCATCATCGGCCCGGCAGTGCAGGCCGCGCGCGACGCCGGCCTGGACGTGCAGGGCCCCTTTGCGCCCGACACCGTGTTCATGCGCGCCCGCCGCGGCGAATTCGACCTCGTGGTGGCGATGACGCATGACCACGGCCTGATCCCCGTCAAATACCTGGGTGTCGAGCAGGGCGTCAACGTCACGCTCGGCCTGCCCTTTGTGCGCACCAGCCCCGACCACGGCACCGCCTTTGACATTGCCGGCCGCGGCTTGGCCGACCCGGCCAGCCTGATCGCGGCGCTGCAGATGGCGCGCTGCCTCGTCGAGTCTGCAGCGGCTGGGCCCTGACTAGACGCGCGCGCCGCGCGGCGCCTGCGGCACCGCCAGCGCAGCCAGTTGGCGCCGCGCGCGTTCGGTGGCGCGTTCAATCAGAGTGGCGTTCTCGAATGCGCGCAGGCGCCCGCTTTCGCACAGCCGCAGCACCATGCGCTGCGTCAGCGACACCGTCTTCTTGTGCCGCGCGCCGTGCGTGAAGATGAAGAAGCTGCGGCCCGGGCTGACGTGCGACAGCCGCACTTTCTGCCAGCTGTCCTGCAGGTGCATCTGGTAGGCGAAACCGATCTGGATGTGGTGGGCCAGTTCGCGGCCCTGGGTGGCTTCGGGTGCGTCGGTGATGGCGGGCAGGCCCGGGGCGGCGGGCTCGGGTTGCGCCGGTGGCGTGTCCACCTCAGCACCGAGGTCGATATCGACCTTGCCGTCCCAGTTCACCGCCGACTCTTCCACCAGCCCCACACGCAGCACTTCCTCGCGGCTCAGCGTGGGTATCGACAGCTCATCGTTCAGCACCGGCAACGCCGTCATCGACCTGAGTTCGTCGCGCGACGGCAGTGGCCGCTGCAGCGCGCCTTCGACCTGGCGCGCCATCAGGTTCAGGTCGAGCTGGCGCCCGGCCGGGCTCTTCAAAGCCTCGGCATGGGCCGGCATCAGCAGGCCGAAAAACGCGCGCCGCTGCGCGTCGGCCCAGCCGATCAGGTTCATGCCCTCGGTCAGGTCCTGCATCAGCTTGGGCAGCTCGGCCAGGAAGGTCTTGCGGTGGGCCGGTGTGGGCTTGGGTTGCACGCTCAGCATCAGCTCGCGGCCGGCGCGGCGCAAGCGCAGCGCCAGTGCGCCATCGGGCCCGCCCTTGGCGTCTGCGCGCAGCAGCGCCTGGCTCCAGATGCCGCTCACGAAGTCGCGCACGAAGGCCGGTGCCGCCACGTCTTTCAAGTCACCGGCCAGGCGTTGCGCGTAAAGCTGGCGCAGCCGCATTTCGTCTTCTTTTTCCGACAGCAGCGCAGCCGCGTCTCCGTCGGCCTTGCCCTCGTGGAGTGCCTGCTCATTGACGAAAACTTCGAGCGCGGCGAGCTTCTGCTCATAGACCTCGATCTGGTCGAAGTCGCCTTCCACGACATCGTTGACGAGCGCGCGCACCTTGGCCAGAAAGTGCTTGGCGCTGTCGTCGTTGAAGTCCTCGAAGGCCGCACCCAGCGACGCGATGCGGTTGACGAAGCGCCGCACCGGGTGGCGGCGCGACGAGAAGAACGTGGCGTCGCCCAGCGCCGCGCGCAGCACCGGCAGCTGCAGCCGCGCGATCTGGCGCGCCATCTGCGGCGGCACCTTGGGGTCGGCCAGGATCTGGTCGAAGAGCAAGCCGATGACGTCGATCACCATGTGGTCGAGCGCGCCCCTGGAGGCCTGGCGCAATTCTTCGCGGTGGGCGTGGATCAGGTTGGGCAGCGGGGCCTGCGAGCCGCTGTCCAGCAGCTCGGCATAGCCCGCGCCGGGGCCGGTGACGCCGGGCGCGTCGGTGAAAGCAAGACGTCGGATCAGCGCCATCAGCGCCGGGTCCACCTGCCCGAGTGGCGTGCCGCCGCGCGTGCTGCTGTAGCCGGCGCGGGTGGACGGGGCAAAGCCAGGATGACCAGGCTGACCGGGCTGGCCGGGCTGGCCTGAAAGGCGAGCACCGTAGCGGCCGTCGTCGGCGCGGTCCAGCGGCGGGCCTGAGCGGCTGGGCTCGCCATGCTGGCTGTCGGCCCTGTCGGCGCTGCTGCGGCCCGCACCCAGGCGCTGGCGCACCGTCAGGCCCAGCGGCTGCACACCCGCATGGCGAAAGTCAACCATGATGGCGCCGTAAGTGCTGCGCAGCAGGCTGCCCAGCGAGCGGCTCAGCTCCGACGACAGCACCTTGCGCACGTCGGCGCGCTCGGACACGGCTTCGATGCCGCGGATCATGGCGTGGCCCACGATGTCGGGGCGCAGCGGGTTGCGTTCACGCTCGCCACCGGCGTCGGCCAACACGGTGGCGACGTAGGCGTCCAGCTCGCGCAGTTCCCATTCGCAGGCGTGCGTGATCTCGAGGCCAAAGCGTTCAGCCGAGATTTGCGCTTCGACTTCGCGGTCTTCCACCAGGCTCAGCGCGTCCCAATTGGTGGCTGTGGGGCTGGCCGGCGGCGGCACGCCGGCTGCCATCGCGCGCGGGCCCAGTTCGCGCACGACGCGGTCGTCGAAGGCGTCGTTGAAGGTCAGGATGAAGACCGCCGACTTGCGGTTCAGCTCAAACTGCGCGCCGAGCAGGCCGTCGCGCTGGAAGGCGTGGGTGGCGGCCAGTGCGGCCAGGCCCAGGCTTTCGATGGTGCGCTCGGTGGCTTCGCGGGCCGCCAGCTTGAGGCGCTGGACGGCCGCCTCCAGCGTGGCGGGCAGGCGGTGAATGGGGTTGGGTTTCATGGCGTCGGGGATGCCCCGCAGGGCTACCGCCTAGTATGCGACAAGGCATCGTGCGCCGTGCCGGCCGGCATGCGCTGGGCGCAGCCGGCGGCCTGTAAGGAAA
>JANNGN010000513.1:0-6037 GCA_031403895.1 Rubrivivax sp.
CATGTGCCGCTGGCAGTGAACGTGCCCGTGCAGGCGTTCAAGAGCCATCTGCAGAGTCCTGAAAAGCTGGCTGCGCTGTTGCTTGAGGCCGGCGTGGACCGCTCACTCGAAGCGGTGGTGGTCTCTGATGGCGGTCTGAACGAGAGTTCGGCGCTGGCTTATCTGATGCTGGAAAACCTGGGGCACAGCAAGGTGTCGGTCTTCATGGACAGCATCGAACGCTGGGCTGAACTCGGTAACGAGGTGGCCAGGCCGGCCGCTGCGGCGGCAACGGGCAAGGCGCCTGCAGCGTCGCCCCCGCAAGCCAAACCCTTTGCAGCAGGCCCGCGCAGCAACAGGCTCGTCACCGACCCACAGAGCAGCCAGGGCCTGTACCCCAAAGTGTATGTCGCCTCGGGTACACAACTGCCAGCCAAGACGCCACAAGGCCGCGTGCTGCACCTGCCCTATGCCCAGTTCCTGCAATCCGACGGCACGCCCAAGGCCGCCAAGGACATCTGGAACGCGCTGGCCAAGGCGGGCCTGCCGCGCTACGCCGAGATCGTTGTCTTCGCCGATTCGCTGGGCGAAGCGGCGGTGAATTACGTCATCTTCAGGATGATGGGTTTTGCAGACGTGAAGGTCTGGGGCCCGTAGTACACCGCCCGCTGCCACACCAGGCGCCGGCAGTGGCAATGCCGCCGACGCCCAGGGGCCCAGCGGGTGTCAGGCCTTGCGGCGGCGCGTCATCGACAGGGCAGCGAGCGCTGCGCCCACCAGGGCCAGCGACATCGGCTCGGGCACTGCGCCCGGCGAGAAGGCCGTGATGACACGCACATAGTCGCCGGGTGAGCTGGCCGCGACGTTGAACAGGATCTGGCGCGTACCGCTGATGGTCACGGAGTCACCGGCCTCCAGGCCGCGCAGCGCCGAATTGAGGTAAGTGACACCGGTATTGGCAAGGCTGTCGCTCGCAAACAGCAGGCCACTGCTGGTGATGATGCCCAGCACATCGGAGTCGAAGTCCACCGTGCCCACCATGGTGGTGCCACCAAGCGGGTCGAAAAAGACGTAGTGGCTGGCGACCTGCGTGCCCGCTGCAAGGGCGGCTCCGATGTCCATCAAGAGCGTGGAGCTCAGCAGGATGTTCTGGCTCTCGCTGAAGCCGTAAAGATTGGGCGTATTGAAATTGTCCGCACCGACCGTGTTGAACGGGTTGGATCCCGTCAACGGCACAGAGAGGCTCACGAACACGCCACCTTGGGCGAACGCGGTGCCCCCTGTGACCAAGCCACTCACGATGGTGGCCGAAGCCGGCGTGGCAATCGTCAGTGCCACGCCGAGGACGGCAGCGAGACGGCCAAACTGATGCGCGAAACCACTCTTGAGTTGCACGGATTTAGGCATGGGTAGATCCTCCTTGACGGCCGGCTTGGGCCTTGATGCTTTCGACGGTAACCGGCCCGCAGAACCTGCGGCGGCGCCGAGGATCGGCATCGCAATTCGCATGCCACAGCTCCTGACCTTGTCCCGAGCGCTTTGATTCAGTTCATGAATTCGTCAAAGGCTGGATGGGGCGCGACGCCCGTCAGGACGCGGTGTAAAGGATTCCGGCGTCCCGGCTTGGCGCCACCTTGGCGGCTGCCTAACCCCCTAACCGCCTAACCCCAGTCGCGAGCGGCGGCTTTTGTGCCCTATGCCGGCGCGGGCGAGCTGTTGAGGAGTCATTGCGTCGATCCGCCGATCCGTCCTTCGCGCTGACACCGGGCGCACCCAGACGATCAAGAGCCGGGCTGCGCCGCAATCCACTCATCCACCAGCCCATCCAGCGTCGCCAGCGGCAAAGCCCCGTTGTCCAGCACCGCGTTGTGAAAGCTGCGGATGTCGAAGCGCGCACCCAGCTTGGCCTTGGCGCGGTCGCGCAGTTCGTCGAACTTGAGCTTGCCGATCATGTAGGCCAGTGCCTGGCCGGGGTCGGACGTGTAGCGATCGACTTCGCTGGCCACGAATTCACGCTCGACGCCGGTGCGCTCGACCATGAAGTCGATCGCCTGCTGGCGCGTCCAGCCCATGCTGTGTACGCCGGTGTCGGCGACCAGGCGCGCAGCGCGGAAGGCCTGCCACTGAAGATGACCGTAACGTGAATAGGGGTCGGTGTAGAGGCCAAGCTCGAAACCCAGCGTTTCCGCGTACAGGCCCCAGCCTTCGCTGAAGGCGGTGTAGCCAAAGCCGCTGCGGCGGAAGTTAGGCAGGCCGCGCAGTTCGGTGGCGCGTGCGATCTGCAGGTGGTGGCCGGGCACGGCCTCGTGCGCGACCAGCGTTTCCATGCCCCAGATGGGCCGCGTGCGCCAGGCCAGCGTGTTGGCAAAAAAGAAGCCGGCGCGGCTGCCGTCCAGCGCCGGGCCGTTGTAGTACTCGGCGCGGTTCGCACCCATGTGCGCCGGCATCGCGCGCACACCGTAGGGCGCGCGCGGCAGCTCGGCAAAGAGCTTCGGGACTTCTGCGTCCAGCCGCTTGGCGATGTCGCGATAGCCGGCCAGCAGGGCTTCGGGGCTCTTGTGGAAGTAGCGTTCGTCGGTGTTGAGATGCTGCGCGAATTGCGCGAAGCTGCCGTCGAATTTGACTTCGCGCATCACCGCTTCCATCTCGGCGCGCAGGCGCGTCAGCTCGCGCTGACCCGTGGCGTGGATTTGCGCCGGCGCCAGGTCGGTGGTGGTGCGGTGGCGCACGAGCATGGCGTACACACGCTCACCGCCCGGGTACTGGCGCAGCGCCCCTTCAACCGGCGCCTTCGGCAGCAGCTCGTCAGCAATCAGCGCACGCAGGCGTTGCAGCGCGGGCAGCACCTGCATGGCGATGGCGTCGCGGCCGCGCTGTTGCAGCGCCAGTTGTTCGGCCGCAGCAATGCCGCTGCCCAGGCGCTTGAAGGCTTGGAAATACGGCGTCGCCTCAGCAGCGACGAGCTGGCTGTCGATCTGCGTCAGCACACGCAGCAGCACCTCGCGCGCCGGCACCCAGCCGGCGGCTGCGCTGGCGCGGATGAGCGCCATTTCCTGCTCCATGCGGCGCGGGAACGCGGCCATGCGCGAGAGCATCTGTTCGACCTGCTCGGTGCGTGCGGTGGGCATGACTTGCAGCAGTTCGGCAAATTGCGACTGCGGGCCGCCCAGCGCGCGCAGCGTCATGCCGCGTGCGGCCGGGAAAGCGGCGCTTTCCACCTGGCGCTGCTGGGCGTCGATGAAGAGGTCCAGCGAGACACGGTCGGTGGGCTGGAGCTTGCTGCGCTGCACCGCGCGCGCATCGGCCAGGAAACGCGCCACTTCGGCGTCGCGTTGCGTGATGGCGGCTGCCGACGCGTCGCCCAGGCGGTCGCCGAAGCGGTGGTCGCCGCGGTAGCTGGCAAATTCAGGGAAGGTGCGCGCGCTCCACGCCCAGTGGCGATCGAAGAGTGCGTGCAGGGACTTCGTTTCCTGCGCGTCGGGCTCGGCGCCGATGGCGGGCTCAACCAGCAGCAGCACGGTGGCGCCAAGGGCGGCAAGGCAGGTTCGCAGCAGTGTGGAAATCATGGGCGTGGGGGGTGTGGAACAGGGCCGCATTCTGAACGGTGACATCATTCCTGCATGCAAAGAATGGTCAGAGACAAGAGCGCTGCAGGCGTCCACACGGTGCCCTATGTCGGCCGCTAGTGCGCACCGGCGCGCGCTCTTCACTGGCACGCTGTATGCGCTGGCGGCGGGCCTGATGTGGGGCCTGGTGTTCATCGCGCCCACGCTGCTGGCCGAGTACCCGGCGGCGCTGTTGACGGTGGGGCGCTACCTGGCCTTTGGCCTGATTGCGCTGCCGCTGGCCTGGTGGAGCCGCACTCGGCTGGCTGAGCTGACGCGGGCCGACTGGCTGGAAGCGCTGAAACTGTCTGCCGTCGGCAACCTGCTGTATTACCTGTGCCTGGCCGCCGCCATCCAGCGCGCCGGCGGGCCGCTGCCGACGATGATCATCGGCACGCTGCCGGTGGTGATTGCCATCACGTCCAACCTGCGCGGCTCGCTCGCCGTGCGTTCGCGCGACGGCCGCCTGCCGTGGGCGCGGCTGGCGCCTTCATTGCTGCTCATCGGCGCCGGCATCGCCTGCGTCAACCAGGCTGAGTTGCAGCATCTGCGGCAAAGCGGAGGCATCGACTTTGGCCGTTATGCCGAGGGCGCGCTGCTGGCGCTGGCGGCGGTAGTCTGCTGGACCTGGTACCCGATCCGCAATGCCGACTGGCTGCGTTCGCATGCCGACCGTTCCGCCAGCGCCTGGGCCACGGCGCAAGGCGTGGCGACGCTGCCGCTGGCGCTGCTGGGCTACGCGCTGCTGTGGGGCTGGACGGCGTGGCAGGGCGCCAGCATGCCGACTGGGGCGTCGGCGCTGGCACCGGCACTGAACATGCCCTTCGGCCCGCGCCCGTGGGCCTTCGTGGGCCTGATGCTGGCCATCGGCCTGTTCGCGTCGTGGCTCGGCACGCTGTGCTGGAACGAGGCCAGCCAGCGCCTGCCGCCGGCATTGGCGGGGCAGTTGATCGTCTTCGAAACGCTGGCCGCGCTGGTCTATGCCTTTGTGTTGCGGGCGCAGTGGCCGCAAGCGCTGACGCTGGCCGGCGTGGCCTTGCTGATGGCCGGCGTGGTGCTGGCCCTGCGCAGCGGCCGGCCCGCGCCGCACCCGGTGTAGGAAGGTGCTGACACCGCATCTGCAGCGGTAGCGCGAAACTCCACGCTTGTCGTATTTAGGAATCTGCCATGACCACACGCCGTCGTTTCATTGAGATCGTGCCTCTGGCGGGGCTCACGCTGCTGGCTGCCTGTTCCGACAAGCCCGCGCCGCCTGCCATCCCTTCACCCGCAAATTCACCCGCACCGGCCCCGGCCCCGGCCCCGGCTGCGGCGCCCGTCGCCAAGGCGCCCGCCGCCGCCGCCGCCGCCACCACGGCGGTGGACCCGGCCGAGCCCGCTGCCATGGCACTGGGCTACGTCATCGACGCCACCAAGGTCGATGGCGCCAAGTTCAAGACCTACAGCGCCGGCCAGCTGTGCAGCAACTGCGCGCTGTATGGCGCCAAGGCGGGCGAAGCCGCCGGCCCCTGCCCGCTGTTCGGCGGGCGGCTGGTGGCCGCCAAGGGCTGGTGCAGCGGCTACATCAAGAAAGCGGCCTGAGCGCCGGGGCCGGTGTCGGAGCCCTTGCGCGCCGGGCAACGATCAACCGTAAACGTTGCGCAGCAGCCCCAGGCCGCTGATCTCGACTTCGACCGTGCTGCCCGGCTTCATCGGCAGCACGCCGAGCGAGGTGCCGCACAGGATCACGTCACCCGGCGCCAGCGTCATGTCCTGCGACAGCCGCCAGACCAGGTCTGGCGGCGCAAAGAACATGTCGGCGAGCGCGTAGTTCTGGCGTTCGCGGCCCGCCACCCGTGTGTACAGCGTGGCGCTGCCGGGGTCGAAGGTGGTGTCGATCCAGGGCCCGAAAGCGCCGAAGCCATCGAAGCTCTTGGCGCGTGTCCACTGCGGGAAGCTGGCGTCGCGCTGCAGCAGTTCGATCGCCGTCACGTCGTTGGCACAGCTATAGCCAAAGATGCAGCTCGCCGCGTCTGCGCGCGCAATGCGCCGCGCCGTGCGGCCGATGACGAGCGCCAGTTCGCCCTCAAAGGCGACCCGTCCGACCTCGGCCGGCGGCGCGGGAATGGCCTGTTCGTGCGCTGCCGCGCTGGCCGGCGACTTCAGGAAGTACAGCGGCTCGGCGGGCTCGGCCCAGCCGTTCTTGGCGGCGGCAGCGCGGTAGTTGTTCCACAGGCCGATGATCTTGCCAGGCGTGCAGGGCGGCAGCCAGTCGGGCGCGCCAATAGCGGCCAGCGGCACCCGCTCGCCGGTGGGCTGCGGCGCCGTGAACAGATCCCCGCTGTGCAGCAGCACTTCGTCGCCTTGTAGCTGGCCCAGCGCAGCTTCGCCGCGCCACATGAATCGCATCCAACGCACGGGCTTGTCTCCTCGTTCAACCGGATTCGGGCGCGACGATAGCCTGCCTGGATAGC
>JANNGN010000514.1:0-5950 GCA_031403895.1 Rubrivivax sp.
CAACAACCCGCGCATGCTGCTGATGGACGAACCCTTCGGCGCGCTCGACCACCAGACGCGCGAACTGATGCAGGAACTGCTGCTCGGCATCTGGGAAGCTGAAGCGAAGACCGTGCTCTTCGTCACCCACGACATCGACGAAGCCGTCTTCATGGGCAGCCGCGTGATGGTGATGAGCGCCAGGCCGGGCCGCATCAAGCTTGACCGCGCGGTGCCGCTGCCGCATCCACGCCACTACTCGGTGAAGACGACGCCGGTGTTCTCTGAAATGAAAGCCGAGCTGACCGAGGCCGTGCGTGTCGAAGTGATGGCCGCTCAGGCCGCGCAACACATTCAGGCGGCAGCAGCAGCCGCCTGAGGCAATCGCCGGTAGCGCAGCAGCCGCCCTCGATAGGCCGGCTTGATGGGCGTGGCAGGTGTGTCAAGGCGGGTCTGCTCCAGCGCGTAGCCCTGCGCCGCCATCAGCCGCGTGAATGCCGGCCGGTTGCCACGCTCGGGGTCAACGATCCAGACCTCGCTGGCGCCCGAGTCGCTGGCGTGGCGGCCGATGAAGCCGGCGAGCGCAGTCGCCGCGTCGCGGTCATACAGCACGTCGCTGCCGATGATGAGCTCATAGCGTTGTATCACCGCTTCCTGCGCGGCGCCGCCTTCCAACACGCCGTCCCACGCGCCATGACGGTACTTCATCGGCGGCAGACCGTTGAGCTGCAGGTTGATGCGCAGGAATTCAGCCGCCAGCGGATGGCAGTCGCTGGCCGTCATGTCGGCGCCGCGCCGGTGGCCCACCAAGCTGGCCAGCGCCAGGCCGCAACCCACTTCCAGAATGCGCTTGCCCGGCTGCAGCGCATGCGCTGCCATGTGCGCGGCCAGGTGCGCGCCCGAAGGCCACAGCATGCCGAACATGGGCCACAGGGCCGACGAGATGCCCAGCCGCGCGGCGGCGCCCAGCGGGTCACTGAACTGCTGGCGATCGAGCAGTGATCGGATCCGCAGCGGCGCCGCGCCTGCGATGTTGACCTGCTCTTGCTGGGTCTGGTAGCCGGGCATGGGCTGGGCGGTTCAGGCCCCGGATGGCCTTTCAGCCGCAGTATGCGTGCCCTGCCGCGAAAGGCTTGACGGCGTCCAGTGCGCGACTTGAATCAACCCACACCTTCAGTACAGCATCATGGGCAGCGATTCGCGGTACGCGCCGGCCGCATCACGCAGGGGCGCGTACTTCAGTGAACTTCAACCCAAGGAGAAAAGACGTGAGCGAAAGAACCGGTGAACCCTTCCTGCTGCAGCGCCGTTTTACCGCGCCGCGCACACTTGTTTTTGCCGCGCTGACGCAGGCCGAACACCTGAAACACTGGATGGGGCCGACGGGCATGGTGATGAGCCACTGCAGCGTGGACCTGCGCCCGGGTGGCGTCTTCCACTATGGCCTCAGGCCCCGCACCAGCGCGGGTGAAGCGGTGATGTGGGGCAAGTGGATCTTTCGCGAGATCACGCCGCCCGAGCGCCTGGTGACGGTGGTCTCGTTCTCTGACGCCGCCGGTGGTGAGACACGCCACCCGATGGCGCCGGTGTGGCCGCTGCAGACGCTGTCGCTCATCACGCTGGCCGACGAAGAAGGCCAGACCCTGCTCACGCTGGACTGGCGTGCGCTGAACGCCAGCGCCGACGAAGAGCGGGTGTTCAAGAGCATGCACGCCAGCATGACGCAGGGCTGGGGCGGCACGATGGAGCAACTGCAAGCGCACCTGGCAGCGGTGCAGCAAGGGGCGGATTGATGGGGCCACGTCGAACCGTGATGGCGCCCCGTCGGGGGCCTGAACCGGTTGCAGCCGCCACCGCCCTGCGCTACCTTTCGCCCCCACCCCATTCCGGAGACAACCATGGCCAGCGTCAGCACCTATTTCAACTTCCCGCGCTGCACCGAAGAAGCCTTTCAGTTCTACCGCTCGGTGTTTGGCGGCGACTTCAACGGCCCGGTCCACAGGTTTGGCGCCATGCCGGCCGCACCCGGCCAGCCGCCACTGCCCGAGGCCGACAAGAACCTGGTGATGCACGTCGAACTGCCGATCCTCGGCGGCCATGTGCTGATGGGCACCGACGCACCCGAATCGATGGGCTTCACCGTCACGCCCGGCAACCAGGTACACATCAACCTGCAGCCCGACACACGCGCGCACACCGACCAGCTGTTCAAGGGCCTGGCCGCTGGCGGCAAGATCGACATGCCGATGGCGGACATGTTCTGGGGCGCCTACTTCGGCAGCCTGACCGACCGCTACGGCGTGCGCTGGATGTTCAACTGCGAGGCCAAGGCCTGAAGGCCAGGCGCGAAGAAAGCACCCTCATGGCACAACTGCAATCCATCAGCCCCTGCCTCTGGTTCAACGGCCAGGCCGAAGCGGCGGCAGCCTTCTACGTGTCGGTGTTTCCGGACTCGCGCGTGCAGGAGGTGGTGCGCTGGCCCGATGGCGGCCCGGTGCCTGCGGGCAACGTGCTGACGGTGCGCTTTACGCTGAGCGGGCAGGAGTTCATCGCGCTCAACGGCGGGCCGCAATTCACCTTCAACGAAGCCGTGTCGTTGTCGATCCGCTGTGGCTCGCAGGCCGAGGTGGACCACTTCTGGAGTCGCTTGACCGAAGGCGGCAGCCCCGGCCAGTGCGGCTGGCTGAAAGACCGCTACGGCCTGTCGTGGCAGGTGGTGCCGACTGTGCTGCCCGACCTGCTGGCCGGCCCCGACGGCGCACGCGCCTCTCGCGTGATGAACGCGATGATGTCGATGGGCAAGATCGACATCGCCACGCTGCAACGCGCGGCGCAGTGACCCCGGCCGGCCACCTCAGCGCGCGGCCACCGCCGGGCCGGCCATCAAGTCGTGCAGCGTCTGCAGCGCATCGGCTTCGTGCAGCAGCTTGTCGGGCCGCAAGCGCAGCATGCGCGGGAAGCGCACGGCGACGCCGCTCTTGTGGCGCGGGCTGGCGCCAATGCCTTCGAAGCCGATCTCGAACACGAGCGTCGGCCGCACGCTGCGCACGGGGCCGAACTTCTCCAGCGTGGTGGCGCGGATGACGCGGTCAACGGCCTTGAACTCTTCGTCGCTCAGGCCTGAGTAGGCCTTGGCAAAGGGCAGCAGTTGCAGCGCGCCGGTGTCCAGGCGCGGCGCCGCTTCGCGCCTGGCGATAGCCTCCACCACCGCCTGCGCTTCGTCGGCGCTGGCCGGCGGCCGGCTCCAGACCGCGAAGGTGTAGTCGGTATAGACGCTGGCGCGGCGGCCGTGGCCGGCCTGGGCGTAGATGAGCACGGCGTCCACGCTGAGTGGCTCCACCTTCCACTTCCACCAGACGCCGTCGCTCTTGCTGCGGCCCGTGCCGTAGCGCGAGCTCATCTGCTTGAGCATGAAACCTTCCACGCCGCGCTCGCGCGACTGCTCGCGCAGCGCGGCAAAGGCAGGCCAGTCGGCCGCATGCACTTGCGGTGACAGGCGCAGCGCAGCGCCTGCCAGCAAATCCTGCAGCCGTTGGCGGCGTTCGGCCAGCACCGTTTCACGCAGGTCCGCGCCGCCTTGCTCCAGCAGGTCGTAGGCCACAAAACACACCGGCGCATCAGCCAGCAGCTTCTTGCCCACCGTCTTGCGGCCGATGCGCTGCTGCAGCAGCTTGAACGGCGCGGGTGCATCGCTGCCCGCCAGCCAGACCAGCAGTTCACCGTCGAGCACGGTGCCGTCGGGCAGCGTTGCAGCCTGGGCCACGACCTCGGGGAAGCGCTCGGTCACCAGTTCTTCACCGCGCGACCAGATCCAGACCTGGCCGGCACGCTTGACCAGTTGCGCGCGGATGCCGTCGTACTTCCATTCCACCAGCCAGTCGGCCACATCACCCAGGGCCTGCGGCTCGGACTGCGGCGCGTCTTTCAGTGAATGCGCCAGGAAGAAGGGGTACGGCTGGCCGGCCGGCGCGCCGTCCGTACCGGCAGCGGCCACCAGCGCCTGCCAGCGCGCGGCGCTGGGTGTCGCGCGGGCGTCGGTCCAGCCCACCAGGCGCTGCGCCAGCAGCTTGGCGTCCAGGGCCGTGTGCAACGCCAGCGCGCGCTGCACCAGCAGCTTGCTGACGCCCACCCGCAGGCCGCCGCCGATGAGCTTGATGAGCAGGAAGCGGCCCGCTGCGTCGAGCTCGTCCCAGCAGCCGGCCAGGCGCTCGGACTGCTCTTGCGGCGCCAGCCCGCGCAGGGGCAGCAGGCGGTCCTGCAGCCAGGCGGCAAGGCCGACAGTCGAGTTGCGGCCGCCCGCCGGCAGGATCAGCGCGATGGTTTCCGCGAGGTCGCCAACGGCCTGGTAGCACTCGTCGAAGAGCCAGTCGTCCACACCCGCAAGGCGGCACGCGGTGCTGCGCAGCACCGCCGTGGGCACCAGCTGGCGCGGCTTGCCCCCGGCCAGGAAGTACACCGCCCAGGCGGCATCGTCGGGCGCTGCACTGTCGAAGTAGCGCACCAGGGCCGCCACCTTGTCGTTGGTGGCGGTGCTGGCGTCGAGCGCGTCGTAGAGGTCGGCAAAGGCTTGCATGGCGGGATCATGCCCGCTGCCTGGTGCCCGTTGGCCCCTGCTGGTGCCCGCTGCCGGTGGCGCTGCGGGCTTCAGGCGCGGCTGAGGGTGTGGGCCTCGATGTCTAGGCCTCGGCCTCGGACTCGGCCTCAGTCTCGGTCTCTGACTCGGCCTCGACCTCGGGCGCGCGCACCACCGTCACCGGCACCGGGCTGTGGCGCAGCAGTGCCATCGTCACCGAGCCCACTGCGGTGGACGGGCCGCTGCTGCTGCCCGCACCCACGATCACGGCGTCGCAGCCGTAGTTTTCAATCAGGTCCACCAGCATGTGCCCTGGGTCGCCGCCGGCCACTTCGATTTCACAGCGCGCGCCCGCAGCCGTGAGCAGCGCTTCGGCCGGCGCCAGCAAGTCGGCGCCCACCGCCGCGCGCACGGCGTCAAGCGCCTGCGCGTCGTGCACCACCACCAGGTCGTACAGGTTGGGCGGCTCCTGCACATTGGCCAGCACGAAGTCGGCCTGCAGACCGTCGCGGCGCCAGGCCAGGGCCAGGCGCACGGCGGCCATCGACGCGGCGGAGCCGTCAACCGCCAGCAATATCTTCATGGGCACTCCAGTGTGTGGGCAGGGTGTGCCGAGCCTACGCCTGTAGCGGCACGGGCGCCATGCGGCGGCGCACAGACGCCGCTGTTCGTCGCGGTCCACAATGGTTGCCACCCCACTTGAGGAGCCTGCATGGAAGCCACGCACCGTCCCACTTTGCGCACCCTGGTCCTGGCGTTTTTGGCTGGCCTGGCCGCGCAGGCGCCTGCCGTCGCCGCGCCGGGTGACCAGCCGGTGCCTGCGCTCAGCGCCGCCCAGCGTGCCGTCAACGCGGCCGAACAGAAGGCCAGGACGCGGCTCACGTCGCTGCCGGCGCGCGGCCTCTTCGCGGGCGACCAGCTCAGCGAGAGCGCCAAGTCCAAGCTCATCGACCTCATCATCGACGCGCTGGGCCTGGACGTGCAGGTGGCGCTGATCGTGCCCACCGGGCCCTGGCAGATCGACGGCAGCGGCGCCAATGAGCACGACCTGACGCCGGCACGACTGGCCTCCGTGCGCAAGTTCCTGACCGACCGCGGTGTCGAGCCCAAGCGCATCTTCGTGGAAAGCCGCATCGACGCCAAAGTCAGCGAGCCGCGACTGGACGTGCAACTGGTGGGTCAGCCCGCCACCAACTGATCGGCTGCGACTGCTGCCGCTGCGGCTTCGGCGGCGACCTCGTCGTCGTCGCTGCCAAAGGCCGTGCGCAGGCTGCCGGCCTGCAAACCCTGCTGCTGCAGCCAGCGCACCATCACCGCTTCATAGCCGTGCGTGACGATGACGCGGCTGGCGCCAGTGGCCGCGATGGCGCGTTGCAGGCCGGGCCAGTCGGCGTGGTC
>JANNGN010000515.1:0-4861 GCA_031403895.1 Rubrivivax sp.
TGGGTCACGATCTCGCCCACCTCGCCGACTGGCATTTCACGCAGCGTTTCGGGGTCGATGATGCGGCTGTCAACACCGTAGATCGGGATGCCCAGGCACTGCAGCTTGGCGCGTTCGGGCGGATTGGCGTGGCTCGGCGCAGCGGTTTCGGTGAGGCCATACCCTTCGGCAAAGGTGAGACCGAATTCCTGCTGCAGCCGTTCGGCCACGGCATGCGGCATGGCAGCACCGCCACCCGAGAGGTAGCGCAGGCTCGACAGGTCGAAGCTCTTGTAATTCGGGCTGCCGAAGAGGTCGATGATCATCGTCGGGATGCAGGTCCAGTGCGTGACGCGGTAGCGCGAGATCAGGCGGCCCGCGAGGTCGCGGTCCCAGCGCGGCACGATGACCACCGTGCTGCCGAGGTAGATCGAACCGAGCACACCGTACATCAGGCCGGTGACGTGGAACATCGGCACCACGGCCAGGCTGACCGTCTCGGCGCTGGCGTGGCTCCACAAGCCACCGCCCACGATGTTGGGCAGCAGCGTGCGGTGCGTGTGTTCGCAGCCTTTGGGCAGGCCGGTGGTGCCCGAGGTGTAGGGCAGCAGCGCCAGGTCGTCAGGCTCGCCTTGCGGCGGGCTGGGTGTGTGGCCGGCAGCGAGTGCGTCGGTCCAGCGCGTGGCGCCGGCCGGCAGCGGGTACACGGCCAGCAGCCAGTCCAGCATGGCCGTTGGCGGGCGGTCGCCGTCTTCGATCTGTGCGGGCATGGTGTCGCTGAAATTCGTCACCAGCAGGTGCCGCAGGCGCTGGTCAACGGGCAGGCGTTCGTTGGCTGCCGTCACCGTGGCGGCGAGATCGGCCGTGGTGATGGCGACGCGCGCCTGCGGGTCGGTGATGCAGTGGCCAAACTCGTCGGCGCGGTTCATCGGGTTGACCGGCACCACCACCGCATCGGCACGTTGCACGGCATAGAACGCGACCAGGAACTGCGGGCTGTTCTGCAGGTACAGCAAGACGCGGTCACCGCGCGCCACGCCCTTAGCCTGCAACCAGCCAGCAAGTTGTTCAGCCTGGCGGTGCAGATCGCCATAGCTCAGGCTGCGGCCCAGGAAGATGCACGCTGCCTTCTTCGGATAGCGGCGCGCGCTGACCTCGAGGTTGAACCACAGCGTGGTTTCGGGCACCACCAGGCTGCGCGGCAGGCGGGCGGGCCAGGGGTCGGTGGCGGGAAGAACTTGGGATGTTGGAGTCGGCTGCGTCAATCAGGGCTCCCGGTTTGGCAGACCCTGGGTATAGCGACTGGCGGCCACGCCGTCATCCAGCGTTTCCCGCACATCGCGCGGCTCACTCGCGCCGTGCTTCCTGCTTCCAGCGCCCGCAGGCCGGGTGGCCCGCAAATTCGCCGCGCCCGCATTCGCGCTCCATGCAGATGTGGTACCGCACGCCTTCGCGTGAACCGCAACTGGGCGGCGGGCCTGCTGCGGCAGTGGCCTCGGCGCTGGGGGTGGCAGCCGTTGCAACGGCAGGTGGCGGCACGGCCGGCTGCGGGCGCTGGCGGGGCGCGTCCTGCGCCGGCCGGGTGACGGGCTTCTGCGCCGGCAGCACACGTTCGGCGCGCGGCTTGATGGGCACTTCGACGGTCCGAACGGGGGGACTCTGCTGCATCAACGCCGGCCGCGCGTCGCTGCCAGCCAGCGCAGCAGTAGCGCTGGCTGCAGCAGGCGCTGCGATGAGGGCCGAAGCAGACGCCGCGCCTTCGCTGGCGACGGGTGCTGCAACGAGCGTCGGCACGGGGGCCGCAGCGATTGGCATCACAGACGGCACCACCGACGGCACCACCGACGGCACCACCGACGGCACCACCGACGGCACCACCGACGGCACCACCGACGGCATCACAGACGGCACCACAGTCGGCGCAGCAACCGGTGCAGCAACCGACACAGGCGTGGCGACCGGGGTCGCCGCGCCAGGCTGTAGCCACAGCCACCCGCCCGCCACAACCGCCAACACCACGCCGGCGGCAAGGGCCATGCGCATCCCCGACGAGCGTGACCTTGCTGCGGCGTCCGCCGAGGCGCCAGGTGTCGGCGGCCGCTGCGCCGTCATCTCCAGCGGCTCGGTCATCGCGATGTCGATCCCCACCGCTGCCGGCCGATGCACAGCCGTGACCGCCGTTGCAGGCCCGGGGTCGATCCAGAGGTGTTCGGTGGCGTTGGAAGCGACGCCAGTGGCATCCGCACGCGGCATGAACTGCGTCGCACCATCGCCGACGTCGAGGTCGATGCGCCGCTCAACGGCATTCGGTGGCAGCACGCTGGTGCGTTCCCAGTGCACGGGCGCCGACTCTGCGGGCCTGCGCACCGGCGGCCGGGCGCGGCCCTCGAGCACGTCGCGCAATTCGGCCACGCTTTGCGGGCGGTCGGTGGGGCGCGGGCACAGCATCCAGTCGATGGTGTGCAGGAACGTCTCGCTGCAACCGGGCAGGTTGTCGGGCGTCAGGTTCGACGCGTCGTCGTGTATGGCGCGCGCGGTGGCCGGCGGCGGCGGCCGGCCCAGCAGCAGGTAGTGCAGCGTGGCGCCCAGCGCGTAGAGGTCGGTCCACGGGCCCTGCTTCACGGCACCCGCTTCGCCGTACTGTTCGATCGGCGCGTAGGCCGGTTTGAGGATGGCGGTGAGCATCTGGCTCTTGTCGCTGAGCACGCGCCGCGCGGCGCCAAAGTCCAGCAGCACCGGGCTGCCGTCGGGTTCGATCTGAATGTTGTCGGGTGCGATGTCGCGGTGATAGACGCCTTCGCTGTGCAGCTTTTCAATCGCGCCCAAGAGCGGCATCAGGATGCGCCGCAGCCACGCTTCGTCGGGCGCGCCGGCCATGCCGAGCCGGATTGCTTTCACCGTGCGGCCGCGCATCACCGGCATCGCCATGTAGGCGGTGCCATTGGCTTCCCAGAAGCGGTGTACCTTCAGCAGCGAGGGGTGGTCAAAGCGCGCCAGCAGCTTGGCTTCGTTGACGAAGGACTTCAGACCGAGCGCAAAACTCTCGGCGTCGGACTGCGAGCGGATCGAGACATGCATCGTCTCGGTGCGGCCGGCCAGCGACGCCGGCATGTACTCCTTGATGGCGACTTCGCGTTCAAGGGCATGATCGAAGGCCAGATAGACGATGCCGAAGCCGCCAACGCCCAGCAGGCTGAGCAACTCGTATTCGCCCAGCCGGGTGCCCGCGTGCAAGGCGCTCGGGGTGTCGTGCCGGAGCTGGGAAGAATCAGAAGACATGTGCCAAAGAGCTTACCAGGGAAGCCCCCGCGTGACAGCCAACTACCGCTCGTTGCGCAACCCCTTGAACAGGGCATCGCCGAGCGCCCTGCCGAGCCTGTGCATGACTGCCAAAGTGGGTGTCGCAGTGACCGCCGCAGTGACCACCGACCCGCCCGCGCCTTTCGAACTGCAAGGCCTGCTCGGCGGCTCGGTGTCGCAACGGGCGCCAGCGCGATGAGCCGCAACGCATCGCTCTGGCTCCACCGCAGCTTCATGCTCCTCTGGTTTGCGCGCCTGGCGTCGGTGACGGCGAGCCAGATGCTGATGGTGGCGCTGGGCTGGCAGATGTACGACCTGACCGGCTCGGCCTGGGACCTGGGCCTGGTGGGACTGCTGCAGTTTCTGCCGGCACTGGCGCTTGCCTTGCCTGCGGGGCAGTGGATCGACCGCCATCACCGCGCCCGCATCCTGGCAGGTTGCCTGGCGCTGCAGGTGGCGGTGGCGCTGACGCTGACGGTGGGCAGCAGCGCCGGGCTCGTGACGCGCGAATGGCTGCTGGCGTTGTCGGTCGTGCTCGGCGCCTTGCGCGCCGTGCAGATGCCCGCGCAGCAAGCCCTCACGCCGCTGCTCGTGCCGGCCGCAGAGCTGCCGCGCGCGCTGGCGTTCAGCTCTGCCGGCTTGCAGGCGGCCATCATCGCCGGGCCAGCGCTCGGTGGCCTGATCTACGCGGCGGGCGCGACGGCCACCTACGCCGCCTGCGCTGCGCTGTTTGCGCTGGCGGGCGCACTTTGCCTGGCGATCCGCTACGAACACCAGCCGCCGCCTCACGAGCCCCCTTCGTGGGACAGCCTGCTGGCGGGGCTGCGCTTCGTGGCCGCGCACAAAGTCGTGCTCGGTGCCGTGTCGCTGGACCTCTTTGCCGTGTTGCTGGGCGGCGCCACCGCGCTGCTGCCGATGTTTGCCAAGGACATCCTGCACGTCGGGCCGCTGGGCCTGGGCCTGCTGCGCGGTGCGCCGGCGGTGGGCGCGCTGGTGATGTCGGTCGTGCTCACGCGCTGGCCGGCGCGGCGGCGCGTGGGCCCGTTGATGCTGGGCGCGGTGGCGGTGTATGGCGCGGCGACTCTCGTCTTCGGCGTGTCAACGAACTTCGGCTTGTCGATGGCGGCGCTGGCCGTCACCGGCGCGGCCGACATGATCAGCGTCGTCATCCGCCAGACGCTGGTGCAACTGGAAACGCCCGACGCCATGCGCGGCCGCGTGAGCGCGGTCAACTCGCTCTTCATCGGTGCGTCCAACCAGCTCGGTGAATTCGAGTCGGGCGCCACCGCAGCCCTGCTCGGGCCGGTGGGGTCGGTGGTTCTCGGGGGCGTGGGCGTGCTTGTGGTGGCGGGCCTCTGGCCGCGCCTGTTCCCGGCGCTGTCGCGGCGCGACGTTTTGCTCCCTGGCGGCACGAATCAGCCCACAAAGTAGCCATCAAGGCAGTGGCAGGCTGAGGCACAGGCCGGGGTCGCATGCGGGGCAGATGAAGCGACAGATGCAAAGTTCGCATTGCCTTCATCCACGTTTCGCAACGGCCCGGATGCGGGCTTGGCGCCCACGCGCTTTCCACTGCTGCACCTGC
>JANNGN010000516.1:0-3352 GCA_031403895.1 Rubrivivax sp.
CCAGCATTATCAAGCAGGAAATCCAGCAGTTCGCCACGGAACTGGAGATCTCCGAGGTCGGGCGGGTGGGCCGCTCGGCCACCACCTTGTAGGCGTTGGCCTGCACATCCTTGGCGTCCAGCAGCGTGGCCTTGACCTTGGTGCTCAGGATGCCGTCGGCCGAGCGCGAACTGAAGGCGCTGTTGGGCGCGACGACGATCTCGTTGACCACGTTGCGCACGCCGTCCACCCGGGCCACGGCCTGCTCGACCGCCGTGCGTTCTGCGGCACCCGGCACTTCGCCTGTCAGCAGCACGAGCCGGTTGAAGCTGGTGACGCTGACCTGGCCCAGCGTGGCCAGTTCGCGGATGCGCGAGCCGGCACGCAGCTCGATGGCTTCGTCGTCGATCTGGCTGCCGGTGCTGCGGCGGTCGGTGGCCACGAGGCCGGTGCCGAGCACGGCGCCGCCGACGATGAGCGGGGCGCAAGCTGAAAACACGGTGGCAAGTGCAAGGGCTGCGGTCAGCCGGAGCAGCTGCGGGGCGATGCGGTGGTCGTTCATTTTTCCTGGTCTCCCATCAATTGAAAATCGACGGCATCGCACAGGCAGTGCAACACCAGCAGTTGAATTTCGGCCACGCGCGCGGCGCGTTCGTGCGGCACCGCCACCAGCACGTCGGTCTCGGCCAGCAGTTCTCCAAAGGCCGCCGCGCCCTGGCCGGCGAGCACGACGATGGTCATGTCCTTGGCTTGCGCGGCAGAGATGACGGCCGTGCTGTCGCCTTCGGCGTCGTCGATGAACAGCAGCACGTCACCGGGCAGGCCGAGCGCGCGAACTTCCTGCGCCGCCTGAGCGCTGGGCGTGCCCAGCGTCAGCGCCGCCAGCGGCGGCCGTTCGCGCTCGAAGCGGCCGGTGAAAAGGCGCGCCAGGTGCGGCGCCAGCATGGCCCCGGCGCCACTGCCGCACACCAGCACCTTGCAGCCGCCTGTGATGGCGGCCAACAGCGCTGCCGCAGCTTCGGCCACCGGGCGCGCCATCGTTTCGGCACAGCGGTACTGGAGGTCAGCGCTGTCGAAGAATTGCTGCTGGATGCGCTGTTCAAGCATGGTCACGGACTATATGACGGCCGATCTGCGGCCCGGTTCCCGAATGCTTCAGCCGGCGTCGAAAGCCGCCTGCAACCACTGCACCTGGCCACCGTCGATGGCCAGCACGTCAAAGCGGCAGGGCGGCGGGGACGCGTAACGCAGCAGGAAGTGCTGCGCCGCCAGCCGCAGGCTGCGCTGCTTGCTGGCGCTGACGCTGGCCGCCGCGCCGCCATGGTCGAGGCTGCTGCGGGCACGCACCTCGACGAAGACCAGGGTGCCGTCGGCCGCGTGCATCACAAGGTCGATCTCGCCACCGCGCGCGTGCGGGCCGCGTGCGACCCGATAATTGCGCTGCACCAGAGCCAGGCCGCGCTGCAACAGCCAGCGCAGTGCCTCGTCTTCCGCCGCCGCCCCGGGCCCTGCAGCCCCCTGTGCCTTGAACATCGACTCCACCTTACTCCAGCGCGCCGCGCTTGACGCTGCCGGCGCGCAAAGCTACACGGCCGGCACACTGTATGTGGTGGCCACCCCCATCGGCAACCTGGCCGACGTGACACTGCGCGCCGTGCATGTGCTCGGCCGCGTGGATGCGGTGGCGTGCGAGGACACGCGCGTGGGCGCGCAACTGCTGCGCCACCTGGGGCTGAAAAAGCCACTGCTGGCGCTGCACGCACACAACGAACGCGAAGCCGCAGCCGCCGTGTTGCAGCGGCTGGCGGCGGGTGAATCGGTGGCCTGCATCAGTGACGCCGGCACGCCGGCCATCAGCGACCCCGGCGCCGTGCTGGTGGCGCTGGCCGTAGCTGCCGGTCACACCGTCGTGCCGCTGCCGGGGCCGAGCAGCGCAGTGGCCGCGCTCAGTGTGGCGGGCGACACGCAAGGCGCCGGCTTCTGTTTCATCGGCTTCCTGCCGGCCAAGGGTGCGGAGCGGCAAGCCGCGCTGAACGGCGCTGTGCATGAGGCGCGAACGCAGATCCTCTTCGAAGCGCCACACCGAATCAACGCGCTGCTGACGGCGCTGGCCGCCGCCGCGCCCCAGCGCCGCGTCACGCTGTGCCGCGAACTGACCAAGCAGTTCGAGACCATCGTCACCCGCCCAGCCTGCGAGCTGCCGGCCTGGCAAGCTGAAGACCCGAACCGCGAACGCGGAGAGTTCGTACTGGTGCTGCACGCGCTGCCGCCGCCGCCCGCTGGCGACGAAGCACTGCCCGCCACCACGCTGCACCTGCTGCGTGTGCTGCTGCGCGAGCTGCCGCTCAAACAAGCCGTGGCGCTGGCGGCCGAAGTCAGTGGCGCGGCGCGCAACCTGCTGTATGCGCGGGCCCTGGCCGAACGCGGGACGCCGGATGCCGATTGAGCGCGAGACGGGGGTCCATCAGCGGGTGAATGTGCGGCTGCATGAGCGTGTTCACCAGCGCCTGCAAGCGCACGCTGCCACTTTGTCGCCGGCCGTGCGCGGCCTGATGTGGGCGGCGGCCAGCGGCGCCTTCTTTTGTGTGCAGAACGCGCTGCTGCGCGGCCTGGCGCAGCAGTTGCACCCGTTGCAGGCGCAGTTTCTGCGCTACCTCTTCGGCTTTGTCGTGCTGCTGCCGCTGCTGTGGCGCGCGGGTGCTGCGGCCTACGCGCCGAAGAGCCCGCTGGGCCAGTTTGCGCGCGGCGCCGTACACACTGCCGGGCTCGTGCTGTGGTTCATGGCGCTGCCGCACCTGCCGCTGGCCGACACCACGGCCATCGGCTTCACCGGGCCGATCGTCATCATGATCGGCGCGGCCTGGTTCCTGCGCGAGCCCATGCATTGGGAACGCTGGCTGGCCACCGGCATGGGCCTCGGCGGTGTGCTCATCGTGCTGGGGCCACAACTCGGTTGGGGAGCACCCACCAGCGGCGGTGGTTACCACCTGCTGATGCTGTCGTCAGCACCGGTGTTCGCAGCCTCTTTCCTCATCACCAAGGTGCTGACGCGCACCGAGACCACGGGCGTCATCGTCTTCTGGCAGGCGCTGTCGGTCACGCTGCTGAGCCTGCCGATGGCGCTGTGGTTGTGGCAGTGGCCCAGCGGCATCCAGTGGCTGGGTTTCGTGGCCTGCGGCGTGCTGGGCAGCACGGCTCAATATTGCCTGACACGAAGCTTCCGCGCCGCCGACATCTCATCGACGCAATCGGTCAAGTTCCTGGATCTGCTGTGGGCGGCCCTGCTCGGCTGGCTGATGTTCGCCGACGTGCCGGCGCAGACCACGCTGCTGGGCGGCGTGGTGATCTGCGCGGCAACGCTGTGGGTGGCGCG
>JANNGN010000517.1:0-1987 GCA_031403895.1 Rubrivivax sp.
GCGCCGGGGCAGCACGCCAGGTGGCAACGTGAAACGCGCCAGCGGCATCACAAGCCGGGTTGAAAACTGCGACAGCTGATCGCTCTGCAACACCACGAAATAGGGAAACGCTTCGCGCTGCGCGACCGTGGGGTTGGTGTAAACATCGAACTGCGGCATGGCTTGTGCTCGCCCGTCACCAGGCGCGGAATTCTTCGCCGGGAATGCCGTATTGCTCGACCAAGCGGTTCTGCTCGTCCACCCAGCCCTTGTACCGGGCGTAGAAGACCTGCCCTGCGTCACCGCGCTTGGCCGCAGGTTTGCTGGCGGCGACCAGCGCGTCGTACTGTGCCGCCGACAGCAGCACGCTGTGCCGGCGGCCCGATTTCTCGATCACGACGGGCTCGCTCTGGCAGTGGTCCAGCATCTGCCCGAGTCGGTTCTTGGCTTCGGTGGCGGTGACTTCCATGGCTTCAGCTCCGTGCAGGAAACAAAGCCATTTTAGCTAACCCTGCGCCATCAAGCCACTTGAGGGTTGCGCAGCCGGATGTGCAGCTCGCGCAGCTGCTCTTCGTCCACATGGCTCGGCGCGCCGGTCAGCAGGCACTGCGCACGCTGCGTCTTCGGGAAGGCGATGACGTCGCGGATGCTCTCGGCGCCCGCCATCAGCGTGGCGATGCGGTCCAGCCCGAAAGCCAGGCCACCGTGCGGCGGCGCGCCGTACTGCAGCGCGTCGAGCAAGAAACCGAACTTGATGCGCTGCTGCTCGGGGCTGATGTTGAGCGCCTCGAATACGCGCGCCTGCACGTCGGCGCGGTGGATGCGCACCGAGCCGCCGCCGATCTCCCAGCCGTTGAGCACCATGTCGTAAGCCTTGGCGATGCAGGCACCGGGGTCCGTCTTCATCAGCTCGTCGTGTCCGTCTTTCGGCGCCGTGAAGGGGTGGTGCACGGCGTTCCAGCGTTTGCCCTCTTCGTCGTACTCGAACATCGGAAAGTCCACCACCCACAGCGGCGCCCACTTGTCTTCGAAGAGGCCGTGGTTGCGGCCGAATTCGCTGTGGCCCACCTTCAGCCGCAGGGCACCGAGTGCGTCGTTGCAGACCTTTGCCTTGTCGGCGCCGAAGAAGATCAGGTCGCCATTGCGGGCGCCGGTGCGCGCGATGATCTCGGCAATCGCCGCGTCGTGCAGGTTCTTCACGATCGGGCTTTGCAGGCCTTCGCGGCCCTTGCCGGCGTCGTTGACCTTGACCCAGGCCAGGCCCTTGGCGCCGTAGATCTTGACGAACTCGGTGTAGGCGTCGATCTCGCCGCGGCTCATCTCGCTGCCACCCGGCACGCGCAGCGCGGCCACGCGGCCACCCACCGACAAGGCGGGCGCGGAGAAGACCTTGAAGTCCACCGTCTTCATGACGTCGGTGAGTTCGGTGAACTCCAGCTTCACGCGCAGGTCGGGCTTGTCGGAGCCGTACCTGTGCATCGCATCGGCATAGGTCAGCTCGGCATAGACCGGTAGCTCCAGGCCCATCGTCTTCCTGAAGACGGTGCGAATCATGGCCTCGGTGATGGCACGGATTTCCGCTTCGCCGAGAAAGCTGGTCTCGATGTCGATCTGCGTGAACTCGGGCTGGCGGTCGGCGCGCAGGTCTTCGTCGCGGAAGCACTTGACGATCTGGTAATAGCGGTCGAAGCCGGCCACCATCAACAGTTGCTTGAACAGTTGCGGCGACTGTGGCAGCGCGAAGAAAGTGCCGTCGTGCACCCGGCTCGGCACCAAGTAGTCGCGCGCGCCTTCGGGCGTGCTTTTGGTGAGCATCGGGGTTTCGATGTCGATGAAGCCCTGCTCGTCCAGGAACTTGCGCACCTCGATGGCCACGCGGTAGCGCAGGCGCAGGTTCTTCTGCATCTCGGGGCGGCGCAGGTCCAGCACGCGGTGCGTCAGGCGCACGGTCTCGGACAGGTTTTCATCGTCCAGCGGAAACGGCGGCGTGACGCTGGCGTTCAGCACC
>JANNGN010000518.1:0-1806 GCA_031403895.1 Rubrivivax sp.
TGCTGTTGCTGTTGCTGCAGGCGGGCCATGAAGCCGCGTGTCGAAATCACCGACGACGGCACGGTGCTCGTGCGCACCGGCAAGGTCGAACTGGGCCAGGGCCTGCACACCGCGCTGGCGCAGATCGTGGCCGACGCACTGGCGCTGCCGCTCGGGCGCGTGCAGATGCTGGCCGTGGACACCGACAGCAGCCCCGATGAAGGCGTGACCTCGGGCAGCCTGTCGGTGCAGGACGCCGGTGCCGCGCTGCGCAAGGCTTGTGCCGAGTTGGGCGCCCGGCCGGCGCTGCGGCATGTGGGCCAGTCGGCACCGCGAATCGGCCTTGCACAACGTCTGGCCGGCGCGCCTTCTTTCATCCACGACCTGGCGCCGCCCGGCCTGCTGCATGGCCGTGTCTTGCACCCGCCCCAGGCGACCGCCCGGCTGCTGGGCAACGACGACAGCGCCGCGCGCGCCAGCGCGGGCGTGCTGCAGGTGTACCGCAGCGGCTCAGTGCTGGGCGTGGTGGCCGACACCCCCGCGCACGCCGACGCCGCATTCGCGCTGCTGACCGCTGCCGCGCGGTGGCAGGCCGTGCCGCAGCCGGCTGAAGAAGCGGCCGACCTGCCCACGCTGCCCGCCAGCGTGCGCACGGTGGCCGAACACGGCAGCGTGCCGCAGCCAGTGCGCACGCTGCGCGCGCGCTACAGCAAGCCCTGGATCGCGCATGCCTCCATCGGAGCGTCGTGCGCGCTGGCGTTGTGGGGTGATGACGGCAGGCTGCAGGTGTGGAGCCACAGCCAGGGCATCTTCAACCTGCGGCGCGACCTGGCGCTGGCCTTTGGCATCGAAGCCGCGGCCGTGCGCGTGGTGCATGCCGAAGGCGCTGGCTGCTACGGCCACAACGGCGCCGACGACGTGGCCTTCGACGCCGCCTGGCTGGCGCAGGCCGTGCCAGGGCGCACGGTGCGCGTGGCCTGGAGCCGTGCCGACGAACTCAGCCACGCGCCCTGCGGCCCGGCGATGGTGGTGGCGCTGCAAGCGGGGCTGGACGCGCAAGGCCGCATCACCCATTGGCAGCACGATGTCTGGAGCCCTGGCCACAGCCGCCGGCCCGGCCGCGCTGCCACGCCGGCACTGCTTGGCGCCTGGCAGGTGGAGCCGGCACACGCGGTGCCCGCGTCGATCGACATGCCCCTGGCCACGGGCGGCGGTGCCGAGCGCAATGCCGTGCCCGGCTATCTGTTTGACACGCTGCGTGTGTACTGCCACAGCGTCGTGACGCAGCGCCGCAGTTCGGCACTTCGTTCGTTAGGCGCCTTTGCCAATGTGTTTGCGGCCGAGAGCTTCATCGACGAGATTGCGCACGCCACCGGCACCGACCCGCTGGCGCTGCGCCTGCGCCACCTGCAGCACGATGCACGCGCGCTGGCGGTGCTGCAGGCGGTGTCGCTGCGCGCCGGCTGGGCGGGGCATAGGCAGGCACGCAGCCGGCAGGACGGCAGCGGGTCGGGCCTGGCCTTCGCCCGCTACAAAGGCAGCGGTGCCTGGTGCGCCGTGGTGGCCGAGGTACACGCCGGTGCGCAGCTACAGGTGCGCCGGCTGACGATCGCCGTCGATGTGGGTCTGGCCGTCAACCCCGACGGCGTCGTGCAGCAGATCGAAGGCGGCGCCATCCAGGCCACCAGCTGGGCGCTGAAGGAAGCCGTCAGAGCGGCGGAGTCGCCGCCTGCGGGGTCTGCTGCGGGCTCTGCTCTGGGCTGGGCCGGCTACCCGATCCTGCGCTTCACCGAAGTGCCCGCTGTGGAAGTGCTGGTGCTGCCGTCA